>NZ_JBGTCA010000500.1:0-11462 GCF_041749095.1 Aquiflexum sp.
AGTTTTATTCTTTTTAATTTGAAGTCATGTTTTGAATACGTTTTTAATAAGCCTTCATTTTTATTATGATAGCAAGCAGCCTTTTTCATTTTACAGAGGATCATAATAATATCCTAAAAATCCTTGATGGAAAATCCTTACGGGCATCCTTCAATATTGAAACAGTTCAGGATTTTTTCCTCAATAAGAAATTTATAGCGACACCAATGGTATGCTTTTGTGATATCCCTTTAAAGTTTATTTCGAGAAATCACACAGAAAGGTATGGTTCGTATGGAATAGGCTTTAAAAAAGATTGGGGTACCACAAATAAAGTCAGTCCAATCCTCTATAGATTGGAACAGTCCGGATTTTCAAATTCTTTCCGAAATTCATCTTTTGAATTGAATAACATCATTGAAAGGCTGGAGGGATTGAAAATGTTATATGGAGAGAATGATTCGGAAATCCTGAACATTCAATCTATGCTTGGAGCCTTACATAGCCATTCTGAAAATATGGCTGGTTTCATTAAATCTTATGAAGAACTATATCAAGGGGAGATCAGGAATAATTATATCGATAGAGAATGGAGGTGGGTCCCTGAAAGAACTAAAAAAGAGTTTCATGAAAAAGATGATGAATCTTACCGAGAGGAATTGAACAGGAAATATCATGAAAATCCTGATCATTTATTTTTTGACGTAAATGACTTAAACTATCTGGTTGTCAAAGAGAAAAAAGATATTGATGTAATGATAGGCAAAATCAGAAACCTAGGTCTTTCGGAAGAAGAAAAATTCGCTCTTGTACAAAAAATTATCGATATTGACAGTATAAATTCAGATATGTGATGGAAAGGGACTTAAATAGAATAATTATGAAATATAGGAATTTGAAGGAAAGTTCCTCTTATCCCTATGAAATACATGAAAAGGATTCACTTAATACCAGAAATAGAAAAAAGACTGCCAAACAAGAGTTTGAAAATTTAAAACAGGAAATTATTAGTCACTCCAATTCAAAGGATCTTCCAAATAAGTATAAAAGGCAAGTGCAAGAGGCTATAGAGATTTTGTTGGACTATGCACAGAAAAGTAAAACCGGTCTCCCATTAGACAGAAACCAATTCTTTAGTATTAGGAATTTTGTTTATGGCAAGTTTATGCGTGCAATCCTTGACGCCATTAAATTGTATTTTACTGTAAATTCTCCTACTTTTTATTACAGTGCTGACAGTGATTTTGATGAAAAAGAAATTCGAGAAATATTGGAAAACTTTAAAACCAATCTATCGAAATCTAAATTCAATACCTATTTTGAGCTTGAAGATTTTGTTGATGATTACGTCGCTAAAATCAGGGAATTATGGAAAAAGGAAAATAGTAGAATAACAGTGGGGGCTTAAGATTACCTGAAATCAATATTACTTACATAAATTTTAAATAAAACCCTAGAATATATGTTGGTTAATTTTGATATTAGGTTTAGAAATGTGAAATATTTGGCATTGGTTTTTAACCTAGTCATTTTAATTTTGTTTGTTATCAGCATACAGAGTTTACCTTACTTTATATCCAAATTGTTTAATTTTTATGAATCTTTGGTTTTAACAATTAAGTTGACAGGTTTGATTCATTGTGTGTTGTTTTTTTGTTATTATTTTTTTTCTAATAACAGGTTAGATGAAAAGGTTTCTTCTGGTAAGGAGGAAAAATTCCTAAAATTGTCTATCGAAAATGAGGAACTCAAACATTCACTTAAAGCATTTACGAAAGAATGAACTTGGTCTCAAAGCTAATACTATATACCTTATATATTGGAATCCTGTTAATTCTAGTTTTTTTTATTCATGAGTTTGCTAATTACGGCATCAACCCTCTTGAAAATTTAGATATAATAGCGATTTTTTTATTATTAATATTCTACAGTTTCATAATTAAGATTTACTTAAAAGGTGACTACAGTGATTTCGATAATGAAATTGAAAGGTTAAAAAACGAAAATGAGAAAATGAAGAGAAAGCTTTCCAAACTCCAGCTTCAAAAAGAACTTGAAAATTTAAAAAACAAAACCAAATAAGTCCGAGAATCTCGGTGCCTGAAAAAATAAAATAAAATTTAGCCTTTAATTAACTAATCATTTTCCTCTAAATCTAAATTCATCCCTCCATCTTTTCAAATCATAAGACATTTCAATTTTTCCAACACTTTCGCTCAAATCATTTTTCATTTTAACATAATCAATCTCTGAAATTACAGGTTCAGTCCAATTAAAGATTTTTGTAAGGTTTCTACAAAAACCGTCTTTATCATCAGGATCCTTGACCGGAAAAGCATAATTCAAAACAGGTTTGGTTTTCCCATCATATATGAATTTGGTGGATGGATATCTAACCCCATCTAATTTGGTGTTCTTCTCTATAAAGCTCATTAGCATTTGCGGAATAACGTACTCAGGATTGAAGGGATGATTATGTGGAGGGGCTGTTTTGAATAGGCAAGCTGATGAAAAAGGGAGATACGCAAAAAATCTTAAAGCTGTCTCATTAAATCCACCATGTTTTAAATCCCAAATTATCAAATCGGGAAAATCAATAGTAATTACATTCAACAACTCACGACTTATGAATTGAGAAATGTAATATTTAGAAAGATCTCCTCCGTTGAAAACTTCATGTTCACAAATTTCAATGGATTCCCCCAAATACAAGGCTGGGATTTCAGAAATGCTAAACCTATAGTTTTTGCACTTACGTCTATCATGATACCTAATGTGAAATAAATCGTCCTTTTCGTAAGGTCGGAGTTTGTCACCTATCCATTCTGCACGTCTAATACGAAAAAAATCTTTTGGATCAAGAGATGAATACCGATCAAAGGACAAATCGCTTCCTTTTGACACTTCGTCTTCCGTTCTTTTTTTGGTATTGTTTGGATTAGAGTATCTTATCAAGAGAATATTAAAAAGAAGAAATGCATTTTCATCATCCCCATTCAATTTACTCTGGATTACCCTATATGTCAGATTATAAATTTTTTCAAAAGTGGACTTCATTTGATCTGACTTGAACCAATCAAATTCAGTTTCACAAAAACTTTGTATCTCCTCAATAGTATTTTTGTACGAAGACAAAAAATCATCCTTCTCATCTCTGGACTTAAACGGAAATGGAAATTTCTTTTTGAACTTTTCTAAATCATTGACAAAACCTCTTGTTGTTGAATGCATTGAATGAAAGTTTGTTTCTTCAAATGTCAGAAACAGAGATGTAATCACAAAGTAATTTTAAATTCTTGTGGATCATTATTTTTAGGACACGGCTTCAAAATCATTTCCTTAAATGACCGATAAAGATTCCTCCGACAATCATTGGCAGTCTGAAGACTGCAAGGTAAATGGTCCAAGTCTGAAGACTTGAACCAACCAACCATCCCATCCCCCAAACCACTCCTCATCCTTAACCATAGCATAACCTTTTCAAAACATAGTATTGAACAAAAACCCTTAATTTTATCCAAAACATACCAAACTCCATGAAAAAAATTCAACTCCTGTTCATTGCACTGATTTTTGCAGGTTCAATATCTGCTCAGGAAAAAGTCAGCGGAATCGTCTTTGAAGACCTTAATGCCAACGGTAAAAAAGAAAGAAGGGAAAAGGGACTGCCCAATGTCGCGGTATCCAACGGCATTCAAGTGGTCCGAACCGACAAAAACGGAAAGTATGAGCTTCCACTTTCGGAGGACCAAACCATCTTCGTCATCAAGCCGGCCTCCCATCAACTGCCGACCGATGCCAACAACATCCCCCAATTTTATTATATCCACAAACCCAATGGTTCTCCTGCCAACCTGAAATATCCCGGAGTTGCACCTACAGGAAAACTACCCAAGTCGGTGGATTTTGGGCTTTTGCAAGGCAATGGAGACAAAAAGTTCACCGCTTTGATTTTTGGAGATCCGCAGCCTTATACTTTGGAGGAGATCGAGCATTTCAAAAAAGGGATCGTCTCAGAAGTTGAAAATATTCAGGACATTGCTTTTGGTGCCGCCTTGGGAGACTTGGTCGGAGATAGACCTGACTTTTTCCAACATTATAAAGAAGCTGTGGGCAAGATCGGAGTGCCATGGTTTCAGGTGATGGGCAACCACGACATGAACTTTGATGCAGACAAAGATGAATATAGCGATGAATCCTTCACTGCCAACTTTGGGCCTGCGACCTATGCTTTCAACTATGGAGATGCGCATTTTGTAGTCCTGGAAGACATCCTTTATCCTGACCCTAGGGATGGACAAGGTTATTGGGGAGGTTTAAGGTCTGATCAGTTGCCGTTTTTGGAAAACAGCCTCAAACTGGTTCCCAAGGATAAATTGGTAGTACTCTTGATGCATATTCCACTATTTGAAGAAAACGGGGACAGCTTCAGAGATGCCGACCGGGAAAAAATCCTGGAACTGCTCTCTCCCTTTGCTAAAACCTTCTCCATGTCCGCCCATACCCATTATATGAAGCAGACATTTTTTGGCAAGGAAGATGGCTATAATCAAGCAAAAGCACATCACCATTACAATATCGGAACGCCGTCGGGAGATTGGTACAGTGGCAAAATCCTCGCCGATGGAACTCCTGAATCCACCATGCGGGACGGTTCACCAAAAGGTTACCTGTTTTTGGACATCAATAATTCTGATTTCAAGGTTCGTTACAAAGCCGCCGGAAAACCCGATACCTACCAAATGGAGATTTTTGCTCCTAAAGTTTTGACGAAGGATGTTCGCACCAACTCCGGCATCGTGGTCAACTTTTTTACCGGGGCAGCTGACAACAAAGTACGATACCGGATCAATCAGGGAGAATGGAAGAACATGACCCAAATGGAAAGCTATGATCCCACATATTTGCTAAAAGTATATGAATGGGACACCACAGAGGAAGTCATGTCAGGCAGGAGACCATCCAATCCTGCTTTGACCGACCACCTTTGGAGAGCTCCAATCTCCTCTAATATGGAAATCGGCGAACATACCATAGAGGTAGAAGCTACGGATGTATTTGGGCAGGTTCATAGAGGTAGTCGGGTTTTTAAGGTGTTGCCGGCAAATTGAAAAATCTGTAACTCTGTAATGATGCCTGTAACTGAAATTGGATATTGGTGGATACTGGTTGGATATTAGGATATTATTCTCCGTGCCTGCGCTGGTGAGGCAAATAGATTTCTAATTGAATCGTTTAATTTAAAGGTTACCGGAAAATTTGGTGATAAATAAAAAATCAAAAGGAATCATTTCTATTGGACATTTGTATTATATTTATAGACAAAAGTCTAAATAGAAAATGTATGACAAGCGTAGTAATCTCCAAATTAGAATCTAAACTTGATAAAGAAGTTTCCTCATTATTAAAAAAATCGAGGTTGGAGGGGTTTTCATTTGATGAGGGAAAAGAGATTACCTATGCCGAATTCCTTTCAGACAAGATGCTGATTATTGCCGCCATAAGGACAGGTATCCCCTATTCATTTTTTGATTGTGTCCAAGACTATACCCCGTTTTCAGAAAGTGACTGGGCAAATTTTCTGGACATTTCCACCAAATCCCTGCATCGTTACAAAGCCTCTGAGTCCCATCACTTCAAGCCCATACATTCGGAAAAAATAATTGAAATGGCAGAAGTGACAAAAATGGGGCTTGAAGTTTTTGGAAACATTGAAAAATTAAAACTCTGGCTCAACACGCCTAACTATGCCCTTGGCAACCTTAAGCCCATCGACCTTTTGAAAGATTCCTACGGAAAGGATTTGGTCATGAGCGAACTGGTCAGAATCAATCACGGGATTCTTGTATAAATGGAGGTATTCAGACTTTCCAGGGCTCCTTATGCCTATTTACTCTCTGGAAAAGGTGCCGCCATTAAGGGTGCCAGATGGAATTCTGTAGGAGTAGAACTGATCTACACTGCCCAAAACAGGTCATTGGCCATGGCTGAAGTTGCGGTTCATTTTAGCCTGGCCACCTTGCCTGATGACTACATGATGGTAAGCATATCCATTCCTGATCATATTGAAATTGGTCTTATCCATGAAGACGAACTTCCCTCAGGTTGGAATGCTTTCCCCCACCCTACAACCACACAAAGGATAGGCGACGGGTTTGTGTTTCAAAACAGGTATTGTGCAATAATGGTACCCTCTGCAGTAACCCAAGGAGACTACAATATCCTGATCAATCCCAATCACAGGGAATTTGGAAGCATTGAAATCCTAAAAGTCGAGAAGTTCCCTTTTGATAAAAGGATATTCAAATAAGACTATTTCGAATGTTACACATGATCAATTGATATTGGTGGATATCGTTAGATATTAGGATACTTGTGCGCCGTCCTGCTCGCCGTGGCAAGGAGTATTGTTTGGAACCACAAAAGAAACAATAGGAAACAAAAGGATTGAAACAGTTTGCAAACCGCCTTTGAACTTAACTTTGATCCTTTTCTTTTGTAATCTTTTGTCTCTTTTGTGGTTCAATCACATGACCTTCAGAATGCTGTAACCCCCATGTATTTTCAAACGCTGAATTCGATTGTCAATGTGTCGATGTCAGTTTCAGTTTTTCTTTTTCTTTTTCTTTTTCTGAACCACAAAAGGAACAAAAGGGAACAAAAGGATTAAAATAGTTTGTAAACCGCTATTTGTACATAACGTGGATCCTTTTCTTTTGTGATCTTTTGTCTCTTTTGTGGTTCAATTAAATGACCTTCAGGATGTCATAATTATCCATATATTTTCAAAGCTTTGATTTTAGGCATCCCATTGCCTAAATGATGAGAAGGACATTGAACCCGTCACCCACTGTCCGAGAAGTTTCAATTACTGAAAAAATGAATTACTTCTTCCTCTTTGTTATCCAAAATATGTTTAATTTATAAACATTAATTTGTTTATTATATTAACATATTATCATGGAAAGGAAGAGGAGCATTGTTCATATGGACTTGGATTCATTTTTTGTGTCGGTGGAGCGGCTGTTTGACAGCAGGCTGAACGGCAAGCCCATCCTGATCGGTGGATCGGGAGACCGGGGAGTCGTGGCTTCCTGTAGCTATGAAGCGCGAAAGTTTGGTGTACATTCTGCCATGCCCATGCGTACGGCACGGCAGCTTTGCCCTGAAGCATTGATCATCCGGGGGGATTTTGAGAAGTACAGCCAAAAATCCCATGAGATCACCGAGATCATCCGGGAAGATGTGCCGCTCTTTGAAAAGTCCTCCATCGACGAATTTTACATCGACTACACGGGAATGGACCGGTTTTTTGGTTGCTTCAAGATGGCGCAGGAACTCCGCCAAAGGATCCTGAAGGAAAGTGGGCTGCCGATTTCTCTGGGATTGTCCGAAAACAAAACCGTCTCCAAAGTCGCCACCGGTGAAGCCAAACCCAACAATGAAAAGGAAATCCCCTATGGGATGGAGAAGCCTTTTCTCGCTCCATTATCCGTCCGCAAGATTCCCATGATCGGGGAAAAGACTTCGCATACCCTATACAATATGGGAGTGAAAACCGTCCGGACCCTACAGGTGATGCCCGCCGAACTGTTGGAAGCCACCTTCGGCAAAAATGGGCTGATCATCTGGGAAAAAGCAAACGGCATAGACCGATCGCTTGTGACACCCTATTCCGAAGCCAAGTCTATTTCCTCGGAAAACACCTTCGAACAGGATACGATAGACGTGAAGATGCTTGAAGCCCACCTCATTGCCATGACCGAGCAGATTACCACCAAGTTGCGCCAAAAACAGCAACTGACCGCCTGCGTGAGTGTGAAAATCCGGTATTCGGATTTTGATACACATACCGTACAACAGCGGATACCCTATACTTCGGCGGACCACACGCTGATACCGATTGTGAAGGAATTGTTCCGAAAGCTCTACAACCGCCGCATGCTGATCCGTCTGATCGGGGTACGCTTCAGCCACCTTGTCAATGGCAATTACCAGATCAATCTCTTCGAAGATACACAGGAGCAGATCCGGCTTTACCAAGCGCTCGACCGTCTCAATACCAGGTATGGCGACAAAACCGTCTGCCGCGCCATCGGCATGGCGGTAGGTAGAAGGAGGTTCAATCCTTTTAATGGGATGGCGATGTAAGAAAGAAAGGGGATATGGGGAGTGTGTTGCAACTCAAGAAACCTATACTCTAAATGCAGCGCTCATCAGGCGCTGCTCATTTCTTGGAATACCGATTTCATTGGCGACCTCTTCCCAATTTGAAACTGCTGATTTAACCTCTTCAACGATTACCTCCATTTCTTTCTGACTGATCCTAAAAAACTCTCCAACTGACCTAGCTATTCCCAAATCCAAAGCATTATCATCCATATCGATATTTAAAGACAAACGATCCTTTTCAACGGAAGGGTTAAGGTCAAACGCGGGAGATAGTCTCCATCCTTTGGAAGTAAGCACAAAACCATGATTGCGAAGGTGGTCATCTGTATTGGAAACCATAACATTGAAAACAATCCTTCTCCAAAGCTCTTTGGAATCCCCTTCAACATCACTTCCTGAAAATTGGATGAATTCCAAAATATCCAGATATGAAGGCGTATCATCCCTGATATTTTCTTCACTTTTCCCCGTCATCGTCATCGCTGAGGCAAAATGAATCCGCTCTTCCCCATCCCTGTCAAACCGTTTTGTAAAAAAAGTGCGGTATCTACCTGAAACATGCTCTAGCTTACATGGTGACATTTCAATACCCGCTTTTACAGCCAAACGGTAAATAAGATACTCCCACGCAGCTTTATCAAAAGTGTCATTTTGAGAAGGGAATTTGGCTATCCATAGCACTCCCTTTTCATCCTTAATGTTTGCTTTTGGCCTTGCGCCTCCCAATGAAGACCCAGGTGCCATCAACATACTGAGCCATTTATCCACCTCATCGGTATCTTCATTTGATTCTATAAGGTTTGCCCCATATTGCAAATCCCTGATTTCAGTCCATGGAGGCACTGGAAAAAGAGATTCATTATCCAAAAAAGACCCGTCAGGATCAAGCTTGAACCTCAGTGCCCCCATCCTTGTGTAGTCATTGACTCCTAACAAATAATCAATATCATACAACACTTTCGGCGGGACACCTTGATTCTGGGCAGTCAAAAGCGCTCTTCTTTTCATCAAAGTCCTTCCCCAATTGTCAGGCATTGAATCCAAAAACATTTCGAAATTTTCTTTGTCCTTTGGGTATTGGGTGCCACTGTACAAGGCGATATCCGGATCTAGCAACCATTGCTCTTGGGATGAAATCCATGTGGGATCATAAGAAAAACCAAAGGCTTTTCTTCCCTTTGCCTGCTGCGCAGTCAACACCCCTAGACACTTTGGCTCGGACATCCCTTTCCAATGGGCATATACCCAAATATCTGTTTTCCTTATTGATGTCATGATTTCCCAATCAGTTCCATGTCCTGCAATTTCCTCCCAAATTCATCATCTGCAGCGAGTTTTTGAAAATCACCTTCCAAATTCAAAACCCGTAGAACATTGAAATATGAACCCAACGCTACACTGGGATTTCCTTTTTCTATTTGATACAAAGTCGTCCTGTTAATCCCCGCCCTTTCCGAAACCTGAATGGTGGTAAACTTCCTCCTCTTTCTCGCCAGCTTGATATTCTCACCCATTTGCTCCAATATTTTCTGAAACCTGGGCAATAGAACAGTCTTTTTGGCTTTCATAACATGTTGTTTATTATCCACAATATTAGTTAATATGTTGATATTAAACAACAAAGTAAAAAGTAGAATCTTTGACTTGATTTTAAAATTTATAATTCTACAAGTAATTCGTAGTTAAATAAAACTATGGTTAAATGCTTCATTGCACGTTCCATCGGTCATCCCTGTCTGCCGACCATAGCCGTCAGGCTAAGCACATAAACTGTTGATTTAAAGATGGTTTGTCTTTTTTTTCTTCAAGTTTGAGGATTTTGGGTGCCAGTTCAGCCAGGTCATCCATGAGCAGGATTATTTTCCCGGGTGTTTTTATGGCCTCCAGCAACCGGTCCGAAAGGTTGAGTATAAGCTTGAAATATTTCCAGACACTGCAAAGGTAATTTTTCTTGGAGAAAATCCTTTGCTGCAGCCAATTGAATAAGTTCAGGTTGAGGACAATCCATATCAGCTTTCCGTACAGCTGGCACTCAAACCTGTGGATATTGCAGGTGTTGAACTCATGGATCGTTGCCTGGGATTTCCAGACTTTGAACAAAAGCTCTATCTGCCATCTTATGGAATAAACCTTTCTTATATTTTGGGCATCCAGCATTTGCACGGGCACATTGGTAACCATGATGTTGAGCCGGACCCTGGTCCTGAATGCTTCAGTGACCTTGTTTCCAGTGGACCTGGCCTGTTTTTCGGTTTTGCGTATCCTTTTTTGGTAGGTATCCTCATCGGCCAGGGATATCACTGCCCGCACCGGGATCCTTTCCTTTTTGCCAAGGAAGACCTCCACTTCCATAAACTCCAGCCCATGCTTTTTGAGTTTGCGCATGTAATCCTTGACATCAACAGGCTCCTTTGAGTCCCTGGCTGCATAGATGTTGGTTTTTGGTGCCAGACGGTTGACAAAAAAAGCTTTGCCCGAATCGACCATGGACATGAATTTCAGTGTGCAGTATCCCATATCCCTGATGAAAAGGTCGTTTTCACGGATGTCGTGGGTAAAACCGGACGAATCGGACTGGTCGTTTCTGACCGCTTCGGTGAGCCTCAGGTCCAGACTCTGCCCGCTGAGAAAATCATATTCATACTGGATGCTGATCATCGAGGATGAATTCTTGAGGGCCCCACCGTAACCTCCGTACTTGCCGATAAATGAATCCGGGAGTCCGTATTTTGTGGAGTCCTTTATCCGGATCCTGCTGAATTTGCTCCTAAGGGCATTGGAGTCCCCCTTATAGCGGATTTTCTGTGACATTAGGTGGTCAAGGCATTTTTTCAGAAACCTGACGGCACTTCCATTGAAGCGGTCATGGAGGGACTGTTTGGTAATCTTAAGCCTGAAATCCCTGAAAAGAAAGGATGCCATATCAAGAAGGCTGAAATGTTTCCCCCTGTGATAGGCAAACATGAGACTGAAGAGAAACTGAAAGCCGGCAAACTTTGACTTCCTGATGCAGAATCCGGACTCTTTGGCCATCGAATTGATTATTTCCTGACTGAAGGAGGAATTGATTTTTTCCTCTAAAATTATTTCTTTTTTCCGTAAATCTCTTTGGTTTTTATTCCTTTATTCATAAAAATATTATTATATTGGGTAAGGAAAAAGGCGGAGAACGACGAAGTAAGCCGCCTTTTTCAACTAAAAAAACAGATACAAATATGAACAAAAGGAAGAAAGATCCCAAGGGGGATCTACGATTTATTGCAAAAACACCTCACCAACAGGGTCTTACGTCCTTAAACTGACGGCTATGG
>NZ_JBGTCA010000501.1:0-23278 GCF_041749095.1 Aquiflexum sp.
TGCGGAAGAATTGAAGGACTTAAAGGATATCGAAAAACTCATCGGAAAAAAAATCCCTGTTGTCCAAGATCATCCATATGAGTTCAAAGGCGTGATGAAAGAACAGGCTCCGGAAAAAAAGAAGAAACCACAGCAGAATCAGAGGAGAAGACGCTATTAAAGTAGGCAGTCGCAGTGTTCAGTAGGCAGTGGTCAGTGGTCAGTGGGCAGTCGCAGTGTTCAGTGGCTGTCGCAGTGTTCAGTAGGCAGTTTGCAGTCGCAGTAGGCAGTCGCAGTGTTCAGTGGCTGTCGCAGTGGGCAGTAAGTTTTTTTCTCAGTTGGCTGGAGGTACCTTTGAGGTTTTTATGACCTCAAAGGTTTTCACCCTATACTAAAGAAAAGAAACTAAGTTAGAATTTATAAATGTCTAATACTGAGGGAGAAGATAAAAATAAAAGGTTACTTTCTGGTTTTTTGAACTATATTAAAATTTTTTAGGCTTAAAAATTGATTGATTACAAAATATTTTTACCATAAATTGTTAATAGACATATATATTATTTCTATAAATAAATTTAAATTGGTATTTTATTCTTATTTTTAAATAATACTATCTTCTAAAACTTGGATTGGACCATATCTAAATTTCAAATAGAAACCATTTTATTATATAGAACACCTAATTGATACAAAAATAGCATTCGTAAATCGCCGGTTACTTGATTGGATTTGGTACATCTAAATTTTAAAAGATTTCGATTTTAGCACCTTTAATCAAAATTTAAACTTCCAGATTATGAAAAGAATAATAAATGGTTACCTGCTCGTTTTCTCGGTCTTTTGTTTTATAATCGTTTCATGTGAACCGGTAGAAGGTCCAGTAGGGCCTCAAGGTGAGCAGGGACTACAAGGTCCACAAGGCGAACAGGGACCTCAAGGCGAACAGGGACCTCAAGGTGAACAAGGGCCTGAAGGTAAACAGGGACCTCAAGGTGAACAGGGACCCCAAGGAGAACAAGGACAGCAAGGAGAACAAGGACCCCAAGGAGTTCAGGGAGAACAAGGGCCGCAGGGAGAAGACGGGAAACAAGGACAGCAAGGGGAACAAGGACCCCAAGGACAACAAGGGCCAATGGGACCTCAAGGTGGGCAAGGTCCACAAGGTGAACAGGGACCGCAGGGAAACCAAGGCCCAAAAGGTGAGACAGGAACGGCTAATGTGATTTACTCTGAATGGTTAAATTTCACGCTTGCAAACTGGACTGCCAGTATTACTTTTTTTGGACAAACCAGACGTGAATACCCTATTAATGTACCTCAAATTGATGAAAACTTATTGGCAAGAGGCACGGTGATGGTATATGTCAAATTTGGAAATACAAGTAATCGAATTCAGCCTTTGCCAATAATACAGCCTATATTATCATCCACCCGCGAACAGGTATTAAACTTCAGATTAGAATTAGGAAAAATACAATTAGAATTTTACAACCTTATTGAAAGGACCATCGATCCGGGAAGAATTTCCACAGGGAATCAATACAGATATATTATTATACCCGGTGGAGTTCCATCTGGAAGATTGAAAAATTTAGATTTATCTGATTACGAAGCTGTTATTGCGCATTTCAATATTAATCCATAAAATGAGGTGACACTCCAATTTAATAATAAAGAGGAGTGGAAGAATTACTTGCACCTTATATAATAAACTGGTTTCATCATAACTAGGATCGTGTCTCATGCTTTCATGCCGAGGTTCGTGTCTTCACGAACCTCTTTTTAACCTTGGTTCGTGTCACCAATGACCTCAATATCTAACCTAATTAATCCTATCTAACCCATCTAAAAATTTGATTTGTATCCACAATCCATGGAAAGGTATGGGTTGTGAAGATTTTGATCTAGGCGGACATAAAAGATTACTAAAAAAGGATCGCTCATTTTTTATTGAACCACTAAAATTCGATAAGTTTAAGGATATAATTTAAAAGCCATTTTTCATGACCGCCAAAGCCAAAAAATCCAAATCCAACAAATCCGAAAAAAAGAAAAACACGGTCCCCTACCATAGAAAACCGGACAATCTAAGTTTGGATGAATGGCAGATAGGTTTGCGAAGGCAGTTTGCAGGCCTTCAGGAATTCAAAATCGCCAACCTGGGTTCTGAGGCTGTTTTCTCAGACTATTCCGTTTACAATCCCCTGACCAACAATTCCTATAAAGTTGCCATCAGAAGCAATTCTGAGGAAATAGTATCAGGACAAAACTTTAATTTTTGCACTTGCTACGATTTCAAAACCAACGGTTTGGGAACCTGCAAACACATCGAAGCGGTCATCAACCAAATCCAAAATAAAAAATCAACCCATTCTCTATTTAACAAAGGAAATTTCCAACCAACCTACAGTTCTGTTTACCTTGAATATGGGCCCAACGAAAGAAAGGTCAAAATCAGGATCGGAACCGAAGAAACCCGAAAACTGAAAGCACTTTCAAAGAAATACTTTTCCGAAAACGGAACCATCAAATCCACCGCCTTTGAGAAGTTTGATGAATTCCTGATCGAAGCAAAAAACATCCATGAATCATTCCGTTGCTATGAGGATGCTTTGACCTATATTTTGGAGGTAAGGGACAAAAACAGAAGAAAGGCCTGGATCTGGAAAAATCAAAATGGGCTGGATAATGGTCTTCTGTCCCAGTATATCAAAGCCGAACTTCATCCTTATCAAAAGAAGGGAGTTGCATTTGCGGTCCAAGCCGGCAGGGCTTTGATTGCTGATGAAATGGGATTGGGCAAGACACTTCAGGCCATTGCTGCTGCCGAGGTATTGAAAAAAGAATTCGGAATCCAAAAAGTCCTGATCGTATGCCCCACTTCACTCAAATATCAGTGGAAATCTGAAATAGAAAAATTCACTGAGAGTACCGTACATGTCATCGAAGGGCTAAAGTTGAAAAGAGAACCCCAATATGCAGATGACAATGTTTTCTACAAAATAGTGGGGCACCACACCGTGGGCAATGACCTGGATGTCCTCAATGCCACAGAATTTGACCTGATCATTCTGGATGAAGCCCAAAGGATCAAAAACTGGAAAGCTAAGATTTCGCAGAATATCAAAAAACTGAAATCTGAATATGCTATTGTTCTCACCGGAACTCCATTGGAAAATAAATTGGAAGAACTGTATTCTGTGGTCCAATTTATCAATCCTTTCAGGTTGGGGGCTCTTTACAGATTCCTTCATAACCATCAGATTACCGAACCTGATACAAGCAAGGTTATCGGTTATAAGGACCTGAACAAAATCGGAGGCATTCTTTCGGATATCCTGATCCGCAGAACAAAAAAGATGGTCTTGCAGCAGTTGCCCAGCAGACAGGACAAAAATCTTTTTGTGACCATGACTGACAAACAAAAAGATGTTCATAACGAATGCTATGAAATGGTCTGCCGCATGGTCAACAAATGGAGAAAAATGGGTTTTCTTTCCGAAAAGGATCGGCAAAGACTTCTGATCAATCTCAATATGATGCGGATGGTCTGCAACAGCACCTTTATCCTCGATCAGCAGACAAGGCATGATACCAAGATTGCCGAACTGATGGGGATACTCGAGGAGATTTTCGGGATGGAAGGTGAGAAAGTGGTGATTTTCAGCCAATGGGAAAGGATGACAAGGTTGGTAGCCCAGGAACTTGATGAATTGGGTATCAAATACGAAAACCTGCATGGAGGAGTCCCTTCCAAAGATCGAAAATCCCTCTTGGACAATTTCCTCAAAGACCCGGAGTGTAAAGTCTTTTTGAGTACAGATGCCGGAGGAGTTGGTCTCAACCTGCAATCGGCGGCCTATTTGATCAACCTGGATATACCCTGGAATCCTGCAGTTTTAGAGCAGCGGATAGCGAGAATTTACAGAATAGGCCAAAAGAAAAAAGTCAATATCATCAATTTGGTTTCCATGGACAGTATCGAGCACCGTATGTTGGATGTGCTGAAATTCAAATCCTCCATGGCCGAAGGGGTATTGGATGCCGGGGATGATACCATTCTGATGCAGGAGGACAGGTTCAAGCAGTTTATGAACAGTATGGAAACAATGGTGGATGAAAACCAAACTTTCACCGAGGCATCTGTCGAGGAACCTGTTATCGAAGAGAAAAATGAGGAACCTTATCAGACTCCTTCATCATCCGATAAAAAAGATTTGGATCAAAATATGCAGTTGGGGCTTTTTGATACAGATATCCCTGAAAAACCAAGTCCAAAACCTGAACCAAAACCCACACAGGAAACTGGATCATCCGGAATGGAATGGTTCAGTCAGCTCGCAAAAGTTTTGGGAAATCCGGATCAAACAAAGGCCATGGTTAATTCCCTTACGGAAAAAGATTCCAAAACAGGTAAGACATATCTAAAATTGCCCGTTGAAAATGAAGAGGTAGTGGAAAATGTCCTGAAAGGGATAGGACAACTATTTCAGGCTATTGATTGGAGTAAGTTTGGGAAGTGAGAGGGATGGATTGAAGTTAATTGAAACTGATAAAGAAGCCGAGGTTTGTGTCTCCACGAACCTCCTCTTTTTCGTAGCTTTGGTTCAAATGCTCTGATCCATTTTTATAATGTTCTATATCGTCCGTCCCTACGGGACTTTCCATGAATACCTAATTATACCGTCCACGGTTTGAAACCCGTGGCTATTATATGAATCGCTCCTATGGAGCTTTTGCCCGAAAGGTTTGTAAATAATATTGGATCTCCCCAATAATGCCGTAGGCATGACCGATGTCATAGCCCCCTGTTTCAACAGGGGGTATCTGAGATCTATCGAAATCGCAAATGCCGTAAGCCTGTCCCGTTTTTTACGGGAGGATGAACGATATATTTACAACATACTGGGGTTCTTGTATGTACTTTTTGATACAGCCCCCCATCTGACGGCGGGTCCTTTGGAAGAAACCGAAAAATATGTTAAGCCTCACGGGAAACTAGGAGAATACCTGTGACGCTAAGGTTCGTGTCTCCACGAACCTTCCCCTCCCCCTTTAAAAATGTCCAAAACTTCAGACATTTTAAAAATTACAGATCAAGGCAATAAATATGACAGTTCCTTCCCTCCTTCAAAATCCAATATCACATTACCGGTCTTTTGACCTGAGGCTACATAGCGGTAAGCTTCAGCGGCTTTTTCCATCGGATAACTCCGGTCAAGAACAGGTCTGAATTTACCTTCTTCCATCAATTCCTTTATGGTTGACATACTACCCTTAATATCGGTGGGCAAAGGGAAAACCACCCTTCTCCCACCTTTGATTTTTGTCTTTAATGGCAGGTAAATATTTTCACTGCCATGTCCCAGTTCTGAAGATAGGTATTTGCCACCTTCCTTCAATATACCTTTACATTTTCCAAATGAACTCTTCCCTACCGAATCAAAAACCACATCAAATTCTTCATTTAACTTCGTAAAATCCTCTTTCTCATAATTGATCACCCTGCTGACTCCCAAGCCCTTTACCAAATCCATATTTTTGGTATTGGCTGTGACCACTAGTTCAAATCCTTTGGATAAGAGAATTTGTACAAGGGCAGAACCAATCCCTCCTGTGGCCCCGTTGACCAGGACTTTGGCATCACTGTGCAATTTTAGAGGTTTTAAAAAATTAATGGCATAATGGGCAGCTTCTGCCGATGCTACAGCCTCGGAAAAACTAAAACCCTTAGGGATTTTTAAGATATTCTTGTCCTCCCGATAAACCAAATACTCCGCTTGAGAGGAGATGCCTCCATCAAAGAATCCCCAAACTCTATCTCCAACTTTAAATTTGCTTACTTGACTGCCAATTTCTTCCACCACTCCGGCAAAATCAGTCCCCAGAATAGGACTCCGGGGTCTTGGCCAGCCCACAAAAAACCGAAAAATATAAGGTTCCCCCGTAAGCACGCCACAATCGGTACGGTTGACAGTGGTTGCCATTACTTTGACCAATACCTGATTGGCTTTGGGTTTCGGATTAGGCATTTCCTCGATGAGGATGCTATCCGCATTTCCATATTGGTACCTGACGACTGCTTTCATAGATTGGGCCGGGCTAAATTTGATTTTAGATTTTTTATAATGTAAAAGGAAAAAATTCGATTAATCTGTCTTCTGAAACTTCAGTGCTGTGTAAGGAATATCTGTGGTGAAATTATAGGGTCCTGCACTGACATTTTTGGTTTCCACAACTTTCATATTCCAGGTATCCAACACGTCCAAGGTAAATTCGCCTACACCTTCTAAAGTAAGGTTGATTTCCATTCCAGAATCTGCAACATATGCCAGATATATCTGACCTTTTTTTTCAAAGATGTAAACATTGGTTTCAAGATTTTCAGGCTTTCCCAATGAATACATAATGGGCTGCATTTCATGGACAGGAAGCTTTTCCATCACATTTTTAAAAAACCTGATCCTTTCGGGGCTACTCCCCATCAAAGTTCCGCCCTTGGCCCACCACCTCACTTCGGTATCTGAATCAGAGTCATTATGGAAAGTGTCTCCATGGGTACCATAAACACCGCTCAACCCGGCCATCCAAAAATAACTGGACATCTGTTCTGCAGTGAGATTTCCCCAACCGCTTGGTACATCTCCTTCGTAGCGCATCTCGTCAAACATTACAGGTTTTTGATATCTCTCCCTCCACTCAATAGCCTGAAAAAATCTGGCAGATTGGATACTCGCATGGGTAATCCAAGATTGATTATGGTCATAAAAATGATCCTCGGTGTAGTACCAGTTGTGGATTCCCCTCAGTCTTTGATGCGGGTCTTCATTTTGAAGCATCGTTCCAATCCCTTCCCAATCAATTGCTTCTTTGAATTCCGGAATGTCCCATTCATTGGCCAATGACCACCAGACATTCCGATATGCAGAAAGCCTTGCCATCATATACCTTACGTACTTTTCATTCCAATCTTTCCCCATCTTATCATACCCCCACCGATCATAAGGGTGAAAAAGTATCACATCGGCTTGAATCCCCATTTCCGAAAGTTGAGCGACCCTCCTGTCAAAATTTTGAAAAAATTCATAATTGGGATGACTGAATTCATTTTCTTCACCTTCTCTTTTAAAGGGATAGGACCATGGTTCGGATTCATTTCCATAGATGTAACTTTTCGGAAAAAAGCACATCCTGATTTTATTGAAAGGTGATGAAGCCAATGTTTCAAGTGTTTTTTCCTGAATGGATTGTTCGACACTTGTCCATTGATAGGCCGTAGTCCCAACCCCGTAATAGGGTGACCCGTCGGCATACTGAAGGTAAAACGTATTGATAACCTTTAAAGGCCCATGGTTAGCTGATGATGGTGCTACACATTCAAAACTTCCCTGTGAATCTAACCCGGCCTCAGTTCCGGAAGTCTGATAATTCCAGACCCCTTGGGTGGGTGGGGAAAACCTAATGCGGTAAATACCATTCCCATCATAAAAACCGGGAACTTTAACAGTTTCATCTCCATTGGTGAAAACAGCTTCCAAGGTAACTTCCAAATATGGGTTACCTGTTTCAGGTCCTTTCAATTCGATCTCGAATACGGCCCATTGCTCGGTTTTTTGTAATTCGGGATTGGTATTGCAAGATGAAAAAATCACGATGAGTAAGGACAGTAAGAACAGTATTTTCATAGTTTTTGATTTTTATAAAAATAAGGAATTCAATTATTATAATAAAAAAAATTACCCTTCAAGAATTGCTTTCTTGAAGGGTTATGAACCTATTTCCTTAGAAAATCCCGCAGGACGTAATGCAAAATCCCTCCATTTTTATAATATTCAATCTCTATAGCAGAATCCAATCGGCAGATCACTTCAAACTCCTTGGTGGTTCCATCTTCTTTTTCCGCTTTTACCTGAAGGGATTTTAGGGGTGATAAGCCGCTTGCTACACCTTGGATACTGAACAATTCCTTACCGCTAAGACCCAAATATTCAGCAGATTCACCCGACTGATATTGTAAAGGCAGCACACCCATTCCCACCAAGTTACTTCTATGGATCCTTTCGTAGCTTTCTGCCAAAACAGCCTTAATTCCCAATAGGGTTGTCCCTTTTGCTGCCCAATCTCTGGAAGAACCGCTTCCGTATTCCTTTCCTGCCAATACTATCAATGGAGTATTTTCAAACCGATATTTTTGGGAGGCATCATATACAGTCATTTCTTCTCCTGAAGGAATGTGCCTGGTAAATCCACCCTCTTTATCAGCCAATTGGTTTTTGATACGGACATTGGCAAAAGTTCCCCTTACCATCACCTCATCATTTCCCCTTCTGGAGCCATAGGAATTGAAATCCTTTTTTTCCACACCTCTTTTTATCAGGTATTGACCGGCCGGTGAGGTTTCGTAAAAAGATCCTGCCGGGGAAATATGATCTGTAGTGATCGAATCCCCCAATTTCAAAAGAACTCTTGCTCCGTAGATATCCTTGGGTTCTTCACTGTTTTCTGATATGCCGTTAAAAAATGGCGCTTCTTTGATATAAGTACTATCATCAGACCATTGATAGACTTTATCTTGTGGCACCTCCAATTGTTTCCAAATTTCATTTCCTTCAAAAATCTCCCCATAGCTTTTCTCAAAATCAGAAGGGGAAAGTACCTTGCTCATTACTTCAAATATCTCATCATTACTCGGCCACACATCTTTGAGGTAAACGGGTTTCAAATTGGGGTCATATCCCAAAGGTTCATTGATCAGATCCACGTCAACCCTACCTGCCAAGGCATAGGCGACCACCAACATAGGAGACATCAGGTAATTCATTTTTACCTGAGGATGTACCCTTGCCTCAAAGTTTCTGTTTCCGGAAAGCACTGAGCTGACAACAAGGTCATTTTCCTCCACTGCTTTAGCAATATGACTCGGCAGTGGCCCGGAATTACCGATACATGAAGTACAGCCATAACCCACCACATGAAATTTCAAACCTTCCAGGTCATCCAGTAGACCTGCTTTCACCAGATAATCCGTCACCACTTTGGAACCTGGAGCCAGGGATGTTTTTACCCAGGCTTTCGTATCCAAACCTCTTTCCCTTGCTTTGCGGGCTACCAATCCGGCACCTATCATCACAGATGGATTTGACGTATTGGTACAGGAGGTGATAGCTGCAATGACAATGGAGCCGTCATGAAGGGCAAATTTTTCGTTGTTTATCTTTACGACCACAGTTTTGAGGCCATTTTTTACTTTGGTCTCAAATTCCACCTTTGCGGATGACTGTTCTTTTGGTTCTGATGGCTGACTTCCTCCTTCACTGTACCATCGACTTTCTTCTCTTTTGTCTATGGGGATGTATTCCCTGCCGTGAACTTTTTCCAATAGTTCCCCAAACTTAGATTTAAACTCCCTTAATAAAATTTTATCCTGCGGTCTTTTTGGTCCGGAAACAGTAGGCTCGACTGTGGACAGATCCAATTCTACGACGGAACTGTACTTGATTTTGTCTTCACCTTGTCTCCAAAGCATATTTGCCTTGCAATAGTCTTCGACCAATTGAATCTGATCCCCAGATCTATTGGTCTTTTTCATGTAGTCCAAAGTCCTGTTATCAATGGGGAAATAGGTAACAGTACATCCAAATTCCGGTGACATATTGGAGATAGTTGCCCTATCAGGAACAGTCAGGTGATCCAGGCCAGAACCAAATACTTCCACAAATTTTCCTACAACTCCATGTCTTCTGAGCAACTCGGTAATGGTCAGCACCATATCTGTAGCTGTGGTTCCTAAAGGTAGTTTCCCGGTGAGTTTCAAACCAACTACTTCCGGCATAATAAAATAAATAGGCTGTCCTAAAATAGCCGCCTCAGCTTCAATACCTCCCACTCCCCAACCGACAACACCGATGCCATTGACCATCGGAGTATGGGAATCCGTCCCTACCAAAGTATCCGGAAATGCATTACCATCCCGTGCGATGACACCTTGGGCCAAATATTCTAAATTCACTTGATGGCAGATTCCCATTCCAGGGGGCACTACCGAAAAATTATCAAAGGCGTTTTGTGCCCATTTCAAAAACTGATACCTTTCTCCGTTCCGCTCATATTCCACCTCTACGTTTTTTTGGAAAGAATAATTGGTCCCAAAATAATCCACCTGTACAGAATGGTCTATCACCAAATCCACCGGGATCAAAGGATTGATTTTTTGAGGATCCTTTCCCTTTCTGGTAGCTTCTGCTCTCAGAGAAGCTATGTCCACCACTGCGGGCACTCCGGTAAAATCCTGCATCAGAACCCTTGCAGGCTTAAATGGGATGTCTTTATCTGAAGGTTCGGGAGACCAGGTTGCCAATGTTTCAATATGTTCTTTGGTAATACCAAAATCATCAAAGTTCCTGAGGGCATTTTCTAAAAGTATCCTGATGGAAAAGGGAAGCGTATCAATTCCATAACCTTCTTCCTGAAGTGCTGATAAACTCCAATAATTATAGGTTCCTTTTTTGGATTCGAGCGTTTTCTTGGTTTCTTGGGGGAGTATCTTCATGGTCATATAATTTTGTTTATGGTAAAAAAGAATTCATTGTAATAACCTCATTCATTTACAAATGATTCTCAATTTACCTTATTTTACCAGTTTCTTCACTAGAATAGCGGTTTTCATTATCGATTATTTATATTTATCCTAAATAATTTGCATGAAAACAACCATAGTAATTCTCAGTGTTTTTATTTTGATAGTCGGTTTGATTCCTGTCATCAAAAAAGATTATTGGGTCTTCAGGGTATTTGATTATCCAAGATTTCAAAAATTGATTCTTTGTTTGATTATTTTGGTATTATGGCTTTTATTGGGCTTTAATGATTTTGGAAAACTGGATTACATACTTTTTGTAGGAGTTGTATTGATGGCAATATTTCAGATATATCAGATATACCCCTTCACCATGTTTTCTCAAAAGATGGTTGTAAATTCAGAGACAGGTTCAGATTTCCCTGCCATCACTGTGATGGTCATCAATGTGTATCAGGATAACAAAGATTACCAAAAGGCTCTTAACTTAATACAGACACAAAATCCTGATATCTTATTGTTGGTCGAAACGGACCGAAATTGGGCTAAGGAAATGAGTGTGTTAAAAAAAAGCCACCCCAATTTTATTGAAATCCCACAGGACAATACCTATGGCATGTTATTCTATTCCAAACTTCGGATTCTTGAGCACGAAGTTTTACACCTCATCGACAGGGAAGTACCTTCCATTCAGGCATTGGTAGAATTGGATAGTGGGGACAATGTGAAGATATTTGCCATCCATCCAAAGCCTCCGGTACCCAATGAGAATCCGAAAAGCACGGATAGAGATGCTGAGATTTTATTGGTTGGAAAAAAAGTGAAAGATTATGATAAACCAACTTTGGTCATAGGAGATCTCAATGATGTGGGTTGGTCCTACACCAATGAACTCTTCCTGAAAATCAGTGGGTTATTGGATCCTAGAAGAGGAAGAGGAATGTTCAATACCTTTCATGCCAAATACTTTTTTCTCAGGTGGCCCCTTGACCATATTTTTGTCAGCAAGCAATTTACACTGGACAGTCTCAAAATCCATGAGAATATAGGTTCAGATCATTTCCCGATTAGTGCCAAGTTTTCATTGAAGCCTAAAAACAACAATGAAAATTATGAATCAGATAAAGAAGACGAGGACACCGCTGATGAAAAAATTGAAAATGGGAAATCGGGTAAATCTTAAATTTTCATTTCACTTCTTAAGGTCCTTTCCAATATAATTGATAAGCCACTTAAATACTGATATTCATTGATACCTGCCTGCCGCAGGCGGGTTGGATATTAAGATATTGATTTAACTTTTCGTATTAAATCATCATCTTTTCTTTTACGATTTATTAAAAGAAACTTTAAAACAGCATCAATTAATTTATTGGACTTTAAACAAATCAAAATATTTCCATAAACTAAAAAAGGCCTGCTAATTTCAAGTAGCAGGCCATTTTAAGGAAAATAAGGATTAATTATCAGCTTTTTCCATCCTTTTGAAACCTCTTCTGAAAGGCCATGTATATTCCAGAGCTTCAAGTCCACGGTTCAGGTTCATAGCGGCACTGTCTGTAGTGACCATGGTGCTTCTAAGTTTTTCTGCGAATTCAGCATCATTGAGCATTAGACCAAGGACATTGTCATTGCTGTCCAACTTTTTCATGGTGACTTTCAATCCTTCAGAAAGTTCTTTGGTATTGTCTATGGTAGCCTGCAAACCTTCAACAGAAGTTTTCAGATTCTGATAGGTTTCTTTGTCATTGGTCAGGTCATGTAGCAGTGTACCCTCTTTGTACAGGTTTGAAGTAATTGTATTGAGATCATTGATAACTGCATTGCTCCTTACGGCCGCCCTTTCAAATGCGGTCATTGTATTCTTAAAGCTTTCAGCCAAAAGACTATCGGTCATCACTGCGCCGACCATACCTTTACCTTCTGCTATTTTGGTGGTAAGGACCTTGAGATTTTCGGTTATGGTCACCAGATTGTTATTATTCTCCTGGAGTGTGGACATCATTTTATCCGTGTCCAATGGCATCACTGCTATTAATCTGTCTCCATCCTCCACGGGCGGTGCCTGAGTAGTACCTCCATAGATTAATATAATCTTGTTTCCGATCAATCCATCTGACCCAATTGTTGCCTTAGAATCTTTACGGATATAGTCCTGAGCAGCATTTTCGACACTCATGACGATTTCCACTTGGGATTCTCCATAAAAATTGATCTTCCTGACCGTTCCGATTTTTACACCTGAAAACCAAACGTTGTTACCTGTCTGCAATCCCCCTATATCGTCGAAGACCGCATTGAGTCTGATGCTTTTTACAAATTTCTTTTGCTGACCACCCATAGTGAGAATACCCGCTATGAAGATGATAATCCCGACAAGGACAAAAATGCCTACGATTACGGATTTTTTATTATCATTTCTCATTATTTGATAAAATTATAGTCGTAAAATGATTTTACTTGTTCGTCGGTGGCTTCCTCAAAAACCTTCTCGAAAGTACCGACTGAATTAAACTGACCCTCGATCAAAACCGCCATC
Source organism: Aquiflexum sp. (assembly GCF_041749095.1). Classification (GTDB taxonomy): domain Bacteria; phylum Bacteroidota; class Bacteroidia; order Cytophagales; family Cyclobacteriaceae; genus Aquiflexum. The sequence goes on from NZ_JBGTCA010000501.1 coordinate 13,095, forward strand.
CGGTCACCCGTTTGTTTGGCACAGGTCAGATCATGCGTAATGACGATTGATGAAGTCTTGAATCTTTCCCTTACTTCATTGATCAGGTTATTGATTTCAATACAGGTAACCGGGTCAAGACCTGCTGTTGGCTCATCATAAAGCATAATCTCAGGATTCAGAATTAAAGTTCTTGCAATCCCTATTCTTTTTTTCTGTCCACCCGATAGTTCGGAGGGCATCTGATTGATGGTTTTTGGAAGTGCTACTGCATCCAACAATTCCTCTACTTTTTTGTCAATTTCTATTCTCGTCAGGTTTTTAACATTTCTCACCAAAGGAAATTCAAGGTTTTCTCTGACAGTCATACTATCATAAAGCGCAGATGCCTGAAAAGAAAAACCAATTCTTAATCTAAATTTGTTCAATTCCCTTAAATTCAATCCTGCTGTATCAATCCCAAATATTTTGATGGTCCCTTCATCCTGCTTGAGCAAACTGACCATCAATTTGATCAGAACAGACTTTCCACTACCGGATTTACCCAAGACAACCAAGTTTTCACCTTTGTAAAGATCAAGGTCAACACCCTTGAGTACATGATTGTCTCCAAAGGACTTTACAAGCCCCCGTATTTCGACAACTTTTTCCTGATCATTATGCATAACGAATGGCATTTACAATTTGCATAATCAAAAGCTCCTCCACAAATATTAAGAACATGGACATTACCACAGCCGAATTGGCTGCCTGACCTACTCCTTCAGTTCCTCTTGAAGAGTGGTAACCCTTGTAACACCCTACAATCCCAATGGTAAATCCAAAAATCAGGGATTTGATGACCGAAGAGAAAATATCCAAAAAGGAAATTGCCTCAAAGACCTGCACAAAGAATGTAGGCAAACTTACCAGTTCATTGGCATTGACACTTAGAAATGAACCCATTAAGGCCACAAAATCTGTGTACATGACCAAGACAGGTATCATAAAAGTCGCCGCAAGGGTTCTTGTGATTACCAAATATTTGAAAGGATTGATGGCAGATACCTCCATGGCATCAATCTGTTCGGTCACATTCATGGACCCAATCTCCGCACCGATACTCGAACCTATTTTGCCTGAAGCAATCAATGCGGTCACCAAAGGGCCCAATGCCCTGACCACGGCTATAGAAATTAAAGCAGGCAACCAAGATGCCGCCCCAAACTCGGCCAAGGAAGGACGGGACTGATTGGTAAATACAATTCCAATAATAAATCCTGTCAAGGAAATCAAAGGAAGTGATCGGTACCCAATTTCATAACATTGTCTCAGTATCTCTCTGAACTCATATGGAGGAAACCAAACCTCCTGAAAAAATCTTTTCACAAACCTAAAAGCTTTGGTAAGTCCTAAAAAGAACCCATCCAATTTCTTAGTAATTACAGGTTTAATAACTTCATTACTTTCTGCCATAAGGAACAATAATTCTATTTACTAAATTAATCAAATCCTAAATAACTTCAGGCTTCCAATCCCAACAACTCTATCAATACACCATTCTGTAAGGGCTTCACAAGAAAACCGGTTACCTGCTCGTATTTTTCACTAATAGCTACATCCATCGGGTCCATAGAAGAAGTGAGCATTTTCACTCGGATGTTATTTCCGATTTTTGCGAGTTCCTCGAGAAAATCCCAACCCTTCATCTCGGGCATATTCACATCCAAAACCAATAGATCCGCTTCATTGGTTTTAAGCCAATCCAATGCTTCATAAGGATTTTCAAAGAAAAACAGTTCAATATCAGACTTGATCCTCAATAGATTTTTGCGGTTGATCATGTGCTGGATTTTATCGTCATCCACAAATATTAATTTGTTGATAGTTTTTGTCATTCCTCACAAATGTTAAGGTCCATAAATGTAATTACAATTGAAACCAAAATTCTTATACAAAACCAATTAGTAGAAAACTATGAATATAGCATCGCTATCTGCAAATATAATATTATATCCAACTGTCGTTAGTTTTTTTGTAGGTTTCATTTATTTAGTCTGGACTAATTTTTTTAGTGATGGCAAATTTAGTCATGACTAAATGTTGTATAACCTATTTTATATCAGTTATTTATATTATATTGATTCAATTAAAAATTGGACTAAAAAGTAGTGAAATAATAAACGGGTATAATTACTGATAAACCCACCTAACTCTCCTCCCCTCCTCTTTTCATTTCAGTTTTTTGATAAAACAATTTCATCCATATATCCCAGATGTAGGTTTTTTGCATAGATTGCTTTTTGATTTAAGTTTCAAAAAACATGGATGAGAACAAAAAGCCGGTCAGTTTGAGAAATAAAATTCTGATGATACTGATCTTTTTCAAGGATAGGTTTGACCTTCATGAGGGCAAAGAAGACGAGCTTGAAACAATAGATTACATCAAAAAAAATGTGGAGTTCAAGGGAGCCAATCTTTGGATTCTGATCTTTGCCATCTTTGTCGCATCGGTTGGATTGAATGTCAATTCCACTGCCGTGATCATCGGTGCCATGTTGATTTCACCACTCATGGGACCCATCATGGGAATTGGGCTTGCAGCCGGAATCAATGACTTTGAACTACTCAAAAAGTCACTGAAAAATCTGGGAATTGCTGTGTTGATAAGTATCCTCACAAGTACCATTTACTTTTCCTTCACCCCTCTTGATGATGCCCAATCAGAATTGTTGGCAAGAACAGAACCGACCATTTGGGATGTATTGATCGCCTTGTTCGGAGGTCTGGCAGGCATAGTGGCAGGCTCCAGGAAAGAGAAGAGCAATGCCATCCCTGGTGTGGCAATTGCAACTGCCCTTATGCCACCGCTATGTACCGCAGGTTATGGCTTGGCGACAGGTAACCTCTATTACTTCTTCGGTGCTTTTTATTTGTTCTTTATCAATTCCGTATTCATCAGCCTTTCGACTTATGTGATTGTTCGGTTTATGAAATTCCCAAAAAAAGAATTTATGGACAGAAAGCGCGAAAAAACAGTCCGGACCTACATTTCCATTTTCACATTGCTGACCATTATTCCCAGTGTATATCTTGCTTACAATATCGTCAAACGGACATTTTGGGAAAAAAGCGTCAAGCAGTTTATAAGCACGGAATTTGACTTGCCGAGAACACAGATCATTGCAAGTACATTGGTTTACGATTCAGATAGTAGCGTCATTGAAATAAGTTTAATAGGAGAAAGAATCGAAGAGGAGGAAATTATCCGGATCCAAAAAAGATTGGATGCCTTTAAATTGACAAACACACACCTTCTGCTAAAGCAGAGTGGGGATTCAGGCACTGACATGAACCTGTTACGTTCGGATATTCTAAAAGATCTTTATGAAAGAAATGAATTATTGATTCAGGATAAAGACCAAAAAATCAACCTACTGGAAAGGGAACTATCCGAATATAGCCGTAGCAGCAATCAGGTAGTGGACTTGGCCAATGAAGCCAAGATCCATTATCCAAACCTGGAAAATTTTACCTTGAACCGAGCAATTATGGCAAATTTAAAAGACAATAGACAGGACACACTATTGTTGGCATTTGCCAAATTCAGACAAAATCCGTCCAATCAGGAAAAACAGCGGTTTGAGGAATGGCTAAAAATAAGGACAAAAGCCGACACCGTTTCTTTGATCATCCAATAAAAAGACTTGTTATGAAAAAGATTTTGACCATACTTTGCCTTTCGGCAATTTCTCTTTTTCCACTGACCACAAATGGTCAGAGCTTATCCTATGATCCCGATCTTGCCCAAAAACTCGGAGCGGATGATTATGGCATGCGGAAATTTGTGATTGCTTTTCTATATTCAGGTGATCGAGTTGCCGAATACTCTAAAGAGGAAAGAACGGAGATCCAAAAAGGCCACATGGCCAATATCAATAAACTGACCGAAATGGAAAAACTTATTCTGGCAGGACCTTTTTTCGGGAATGAAGCCATGAGAGGGATTTTCATTTTCAAGGTTGATTCCAAAGAAGAAGCAGAGAAACTGACAAATACTGATCCTGCTGTCATTGCAGGTGTACTCAAAATGGATCTCAAGGAATGGTATGGATCCGCAGCCTTGTTGGAGATTCCCGTATTGCATAAGAAAATACAGAAAACGGATTTTTAAATCCCGTACTTCTGATTATTTTTAAATCTTGACCCATATAACCTATTTCTATGCAAAGTAAAAATTACGTTCTTTTCCTATCGGTTACAGCCGCCTTGGGCGGATTTTTATTTGGCTTTGATACCGCTGTCATTTCCGGTGCGGAAAGAGATATCCAAAATCTTTGGGACCTGGATGATTGGAGTCATGGCTTAGCTGTGGCTATGGCCTTATATGGAACAGTCATCGGAGCGCTTTTCGGGGGAATACCCGCTGACAAATTCGGTAGAAAAAATTCCCTGCTTTGGATCGGAGTTTTCTATTTGGTATCTGCCGTGGGTTCTGCATTGGCCAATGATGTCAACACATTTATGATATTTAGATTTATCGGAGGCTTAGGGGTTGGCGCCTCCTCGGTGGTCGCACCAATGTACATTTCAGAAATCGCTCCTGCAAAAAGGAGAGGACAATTGGTGGCCTTGTACCAGTTCAATATTGTATTTGGAATCTTAATGGCTTATTTCTCCAATTACCTCATAGGCACCGCCAACCTGAACGAAGCATGGCGATGGATGCTTGGAGTGGAAGCTATTCCTGCCTTAATTTACAGTATTTTGATTGTCAAAGTGCCGAAAAGTCCAAGGTGGTTGATTGCAAAAAAACAGGATTATGAAACTGCAAGAGAGATACTTACCAAAACTGATCCTGAGGGTGTAGATGAAGCGATGGTATTGGCAATAGCAGAAAGTAAAGAAATCAGAGTAAAAGTCACTGCAACTACACTATTTAATCCAAAATTCCGAAAAATCTCTTTTTTTGCTTTCCTAATGGCCTTCTTCAATCAGATGTCCGGCATCAATGCCATCATCTATTTTGCCCCTAGGATATTTGAATCAGCCGGGATTGCTACAGAGGATGCTTTGCTTTCCACCATCGGAATAGGCGTGATCAATTTAGTAGCTACAATGCTCGGACTATACCTTATTGATAAGATTGGAAGAAAAATGCTGATGTATATCGGGTCGGTTGGTTATATCATTTCACTTTCCCTTATGGCCTACAGTTATTTTGGAGGTGCAATCAGTAATAACCTCCTGCCCTATTTTGTTTTCGTATTCATCGCCTCACATGCCATAGGTCAAGGGTCAGTGATTTGGGTGTTTATAGCTGAAATTTTCCCTAATGAACTGCGTGCTTTCGGTCAGTCATTGGGTTCTTTTACCCATTGGATATTAGCGGCGCTCATTGCCAACCTGTTTCCATTCTTTGCAAGCACTTTCGGTGCAGGAAGTATATTTGCATTCTTTGCACTGATGATGGTGTTGCAATTGATCTGGGTGGCCATCCGAATGCCGGAAACCAAAGGAAAATCATTGGAAGAAATACAAAAAGAATTACAGAAAAGTCATGTCTAAAAAAGTTGTTTGTTTTGGTGAAATGTTGTGGGACTGTTTCCCTGATAAAGAAATTCCCGGAGGAGCCCCTATGAACGTGGCCTTGCACTTGAAACAGTTGGGTTTGGATGTCCGGATGGTTTCGAGATTGGGCAAAGATGAGTATGGAAAAAAATATCTGGACTTCATCCAATCCTACGATTTCGATATTTCCCTCATTCAGATTGATGAGGAACATGCTACAGGAACTGTGACAGTACATGATGAAGATCCCGAAAACATCAGATATACCATTGTATCACCTGTTGCATGGGATTTTATTGCGCTTAATGAAGCAAATAAAGAAGCCGTTTCCGGTGCGGATGCATTTATTTTCGGTAGTCTGGCCATTAGGAACAACAGAAGTTGGGAAACACTTTACCAACTAATACACCAACCAACGCTGAAAGTTTTCGATATCAATCTTAGGGCTCCGTTTTTTGATTTTGAAAAAATTGAGATCATGCTTGGCTTTACCGACATCCTCAAGATCAATGAAGACGAACTGGAAATCGTGGCGGACTATTTTGGAATTGCTCCTGATGTCAATGCTTGCTGCAAATTGCTTACTACCCATTTCCCGATAAAAATGGTTTGCATCACTTTAGGTTCAAAAGGTGCCATGATTTACCGGGACGGGAATATTTTTCAGCACCCTGGATACAAAGTTACAGTCGCTGACACGGTTGGTTCAGGTGATGCATTTTTAGCAGGTTTTACCAAAAGCTATTTGCAATGGAAAACACCCGATCAGACCCTCCAATTTGCCTGTGCCATGGGAGCCTTTGTAGCAACGAAAAATGGCGGAACTCCTAAATATAGTGAAAGTGAGGTTTGGAGGGTGGGGGGTTTTCAGTAGGCAGTGGGCAGTGGGCAGTCACAGTGATCAGTAGGCAGTCGCAGTGGGCAGTGGGCAGTCGCAGTGATCAGTAGGCAGTCGCAGTGGGTAGTGGGTGATTCATTAGGCAGTCAGTAAGTAGTCGCAGTAGTCAGGGTTCAGTAGGCATCGCAGTGATCAGTAGACAGTCGTAAAGGGCAGTTTGTTGGCTCAGGCGGGAGTGTTCTGGGGAGAGATTTATTGTAAAATCAGTTTTCAGAATTCTGGTGGAAAGGGGTAATATAAGTAATTGGATTAAGGTTTTTTTGAGCCGAATTTTTCGGGGTGCTGAATCATAAAATTTAATAGTTTTCCAATCTCTTGATTCTTTTGAAGTAATACTTCGTAATTATCACTTTTTAGGTATTGGCAGGCTGATGCAAAATCAAGCCAAACTCGGGTTTCACTATTTTCCATATCTGCATCACTCAATTTTGATACAAAATGAAGTGGGTACAGTCTTTTTCTGTAGGCCTCTGCAACATTAACACACACAGATCTACTACTTCTTCTTATCTGATCAGTCAGGGAATATCTTTCTTCTTAGGGAAATGATTTTGAAAGTTCAAAAACATCCATTGCCAAAATAAAAGCCTTTTTATAAGCTAACAAATCTTTGAAATCCATAAAAAACCAAGTTTAAAAATTATTGAAAATAACTATTAGGTATTGGACTGAACTATAAACTCCAATTTGCCCCAAAAATTGGAATCTACCAAATAACCTCAAAACTAAATACAGTCCAACTGACCACTTTCATTACACAAACCCAACCCTGACCTCTGTAAACTGAACACTGAAGCTGAACACTCTGCCAACTGATCTCTGAACCCTGCCAACTGATCTGAACACTGCCCACTGATTACTGCCAACTGCCAACTGAACACTGATTACTGATCACCGCCAACTGATCACTGCCAACTGAACACTGCCAACTGAACACTGTAAACTGCCAACTGATCACTTCCCCAACCTATCCCAATTGATAATCGCATTCCACACCATAGGGGCATCATGATGGTTGAGATAGCGGTGAAGGGGGTCAAAGGTGAAGACAAGTACATTTCCTTTTCCTACGGGAACATTGAACACGGCGCCATGTCCGATAATCTCCTGTTCGTTTCGGACCATTCCGGATACTACATAAGGTTTGGACTTCTCCTCTTTCTTCTCTTCTTTGTCAACTTTTGCTTTTTCAGGCATTCCCAGAATAGGCCCTTCATAAGGAACTTCATCTTTCAGCGGGTTGCTTCCATATTGCACTAGCATCAAATCCCTGTTGTATTTATCAGTCTGCAACAAAGGGCCATTTCCTCTGAAAAGTGTGAATTCCTCAGGATAGCCATACAATACAGGATGACCGGAATTCCTGGCTTTGGCCCGGATGATTGAACCTGGATGGAATAAACTCCCTGCACTTACCGGAGATAATTCGGACGCCAATCCCGCCTCCACAACAATACTGCTGGTATTGTCAAAACTGATCAATAGACCACCTTCTTCCACAAACTTCCTCAAATTATCCATACCCAGATAGCCAGGCCCACCTGTCATGTCATTGGTGGAAGAAGGTAATCCATGCGATGGGAATTCAGCAGTTTTGGTATATGGCATGGGGCCGAATTTTTTATCCACCCCATTGACAAAATACTTCAGGTTGCCCCTTACCCGCGGAAGTATGATCACATCAAATTTCGATTTTAGATTTCCTGCTTTCAGTACATCTTTATCAATAGATGTATATGGGATTTTCCTTTCATCAAAAGTATATCTGGACCAGCCTTCATCTTGGGTATTGTACCAGGTGTGGTAAATGGCGACCTTTGGAAGGGAGACTGTTTGTTGGTCAGACCCTTGAATAATAGCTGAAGTCCCTTTTAAGTCTAAACCAAATTCTGAGGCCAATGAAGCGGCTTGGTTTTTATTGAGTTTTTTCAAAACCAAAGAACCTGGTGAAAGGGTATCTCCTCCTACAATAGTCTGCTTGGGCAGCACCGAAATCTCAGCGTTTTTATTCTGTGCCTTCAGCCAATATAAAGCCGGTAAAACTGTATTCTGGGCATGATAAGGTAATATATAAGTCCCTCCATCTCCTGAAATCTTACCTGCATATTTCGGTGATTCGCTGAGCATTTTCAAAGAAGAGATTTCAAAATCAATACTGTCTTTGGCTTCCACCTCCACTCCGTAGAGGTAGGGCAATGTCCAAGCAATGGCATCATATGGCGGGAATTTGGCTTCTTTGGGATAATCCTGAGCAGTCATTAGGGAAACCAACAGATTTCTGTAAGGTTGCTCTGACAAAGCAACATAATGTTCATCAGATTCATGGACCTCGATACCCTGAACAAATAATTGACCGGCGAGATAAGAAGCCATGGCAGGGTCCTTTTGGCTTTTTGCAATCGTGAAAGCTTTGGGCCCTTCTCTCCTACCTTTTTCCACGCTATTGTATCCTTTTTTGTAATAATTGGTCAATAATAATCTGGCATTGTTGGCAGCATAGGAAAGTGAGGCGATAACCCCAACTTGGGTATAGTTGATGTTGTTTCTAAAAGACCAATTCACCAATGGAGTTGCCGGGTCTGGCCTGTACCATTCTTTGGAAGTTGCCAAGTCTCCTGCAAATTTGGCAGTCGAAAGATCCCGCAAGTAAGTGTCCGCCCCGGAGTTGCCATAAGTTTCATAAAAACGCCCATTGGAATTGTGGTTGTTTGCCACCCAAATCCCATATCCGGGCCACCAGCCGTCATAGAAAGCCCAGGTAAATGCACCCGGCATTCCTTCTGAAGCCACAGCCGCAACATCATGGTTGCCCATGACCTGCCATTCACTTTGGGTAATCGGATCCACATATTCATTGTATGGTCCGGTGCCTGTGGAAATATACAGCAAGGGAACTGACTCATGAAGATCCAGCATTACTGTGGGGTGAAATTCAAAAAATCCTTTGAAAATGGATTTGGTGATTTCCTGGGAAACCTGTAATCCGTCTCTATTATTGTCATGGAAAACATATTTGGCCCAATACGGCGGGGAACGGGGAAAACCATCATCAATAAACTCCCTTCCTTTGGTATATCGGTAATACCAATCCACCTGCTTGTCCAACCCGTCAGGTTCCATGATAGGATTGATTACGGTAATGATATTATCCGTTATTTGCTTGATGTCGGGAGCTGAAGATGTAACCAATCGATAGGCTAATTCCATTAACATCTCTGGGGAACCCATTTCAGTGGCGTGCATACCCCCGGACACATAATAAACCAGCTTACTGTCCGAAATAATCTTCTCGGCTTGTTCGGGGCTTGTTTTTCTGGAGTCAGATAATTCAGCTAATTGGTTTTTGTAATGATCCAATTTGGCCATGGTTTCCTCATTTGCGATTACAACAACATAAAAAGGTCTGCCTTCTTCAGTCTTGCCCATTTCCTGCATGTGTACCATGGGTGATGTTTGGGCAAGTTTTTGGTAGTAGCCATATATTTCAGAGGACCGGTGCACATGTCCTTCCGCACCGATGATATGACCAAAATGTTTGAGCGGTGAAGGAATAGTGGGATGATCGACCACATCCAATAATGACTTGGGCAAAAAACGCTCATCAGTGGTGAATTCCCTTATTTTTTTGTTGTATTCGGTATCTATCTGCTGTGCAAAAACAGGTGCTTGACCAAGCAAAAGGACAAGTAGGAAAAATGACAAATGGTTTTTCATTACGGGATGTTTATGTTTCAGATCTAAAATCTACAAAATTCAG
>NZ_JBGTCA010000502.1:0-2591 GCF_041749095.1 Aquiflexum sp.
TGTTTTGATTCCCTTGAGCGAAGAAAAAACCTGCCCGAAGGCAGGCGCTTTTATATTTGGTCCGTCACGTGTTTTAATCTTTAAGACATCTAATGCATCCCGGAAAATTAAATGCTCCAGTATCTCCCGCTATTGAAACTCCATTTTCAAGAAATGTAGGATTAATTCCAAAAATTACATTTGGGGGATTACCCGGTCCCTCTAGAGTTAGCCATGTAGTAGAATTGTTGCCAAATCCTTGGCTTATGCCCAAACTCAGTGTGCCTGTCCTTAAAGCATTGAATCTGCTGATATTGGTGTTTTCATCAATTGTCATGTCTGGCCACGAACTTCCTAACACCATTTTGTTTGCAGCTATTGTTGGCCAATCACTTGGTAATCCAGGTGCCAATACTGCAAAAAGGTGAGTAATCCACTCATTATGCGTTGGTACATGCCATCCCTCGGGACAAATATTTTTTTCACTTAGTGTCGCAGTCACCCACTTAGTGTAGATAAACCCATCCCTCTCACCATTTTGCAGATTGTTATTGTAAGAAAAATAACCCTCGACATTCCCATCCACTCCAAAAGTGAGGAAACGCAATGGAGTTCCATCGTTATACTTAGTAACTTTAAGATTTTCAGCCATCCATGTTCGGTCACCTATCTGTACTGTCTTATACACATTCCCTTCGATATCCGTCACTGTATTGGGATCCTCTTCCTCCTCTACAGTCAAGGTTGCGGTGCCGGTCACATCTTGACTTTGAGCAAATACAGTTACTTCACCTGCTTGAAGTCCTTTGGATAGTCCAGTGGAGGATATGGAAGCAATTTCATTGTCACCCAACATCCATTTCACATTCTGATCTTCTAATACTTCATCATAAAAATTATAAACAATGGCTTCAAACTGCTGTTCACCGTCCACAGGTACGGTAGCTTCTTCAGGCAAAACCTCAATCCTTGCAGGGCAAATTTTGTCTTCCAGCCTGAATGCTATTTTCATGGTTTGGTTTTCGACCAATGGAACAAGGTTGTTTTCAAGTTTCTTGGTTTGGGGAGAGACTATACCCACATCTACAAAACCCATCACCCTTTCTCCTACCCTCACCCTTATCCTGTAAATCTTGCCTTTGACAGCCTTGGTTTCTGCCGTATTCCAGTTGGCCAGGTAGAATTCATCTGTTTGATTGACCATCAGTTGTTTTACCCCGAATGCATCCCTGCTGAATACCTGATGGAAAGTCTTAAACTCAAAATCATCACTGATTTCCACAATAGGATTAAGGTTGGAATGGAAAGTACCGTTGAATTTAGGAGCCTTACCAATGGTCTGCTCCAAAAAGTAAAACTCATCGATCCCACCATGCGCTGCATCTGAAATCCCGATCTTGTCAACTTTTGACAGCAAAAACTGAGCTTGCAGCTCAAGGTCATTTTTAAGGTCATCATCATTGAACATACCTTCATTACAAGCTCCTACCAGCAGCAATAGCCCGAACGTAAGCCAAATGTGCGATTTCCAGGATTGGAGTACCTGCATTACTTTTCGATTTGTGAATTGATTTTTCATTGGATAAAAATTTTAGAATTATTGAAAATATTTTTTAAATAGAATAGGATGGACAACAATTCAGAATTAAGTAATTCATTGTAGTTCAAATCCTTTCAAACAAAAATACCCAAGCTTTTACCCAATGGAAATAGCTAAATATGGCTATAACCTTTGAGGTTTTTTTTTGGACCTTGAAGGATTTTCAGCATTAATATATTTGAGTGAGTGGAGACATTTATTTTGGCGGAAAGAAATCCTGTCTTGGTAATAAATAGAATGGCTATATGAGAGAGTGAGTGACAATCACTGAAGTGGAGGTCTTGCCGCCTATTTATTACCACATAGATTCATAGAGTATATATTTTTTATGTTCAATTACTTCTTATGGAGGCTATAAACTCTTCCTTTTAAAACTATGTGATCTCCTATGTTCTATGTGGTAACCATGATCCCTCGAGGTTGAAATGGGGTAAAGACCCATAGCTTGGAAACTTCTTAGTGTTCAAATATTGAACCGAATCATGAAATTAAGGGGCAATTTTACAATTTGACCATCTTCCAACTTTATCCCTTCCTTTGCGCCTTCGCGACTTTGCGGGAACCCTTACAAACAATGGAATTAAGGGGCAATTTTTCAATCCGCCAATGCGGACAAGTTCTTACTATTTTACCATCTTCCATCCCTCAAAACCTTCGAGGTCAAAAAAAACCTCAAAGGTTGACCTCAGGCAGACTCTAAAACCTTACCCTTCTTTGCGCCTTAGCGTCTTTGCGGGAAACCCATTCACAACAACTTCTTCTTATATGCCAATGCCACCGCCTCCCCAAGTGAATGTACATGGAGCTTTTCATAGATCTTTTTGACGTGGTTGTTGACGGTGAAGTAGCTGATGCCGAGTTCATCGGCGATCATTTTGTAGCTGAGGCCTTCGGCCAGTTTTTTGAGGACTTCGGATTCTTTGGGTGTCAGTTGGTAGTCTTCCTTTTTCTCTTTAGGGATTTCTCCAAAATACCGCATCACCTTCAAAGCAATGGAAGGACTCATACTTGC
>NZ_JBGTCA010000503.1:0-5721 GCF_041749095.1 Aquiflexum sp.
ATTCTATGTTAAATAACATTATAAAGTTTTTTCTCGAAAATAAACTGGTCACGGTCATACTCCTAGTACTTGTTGTAGCATGGGGGATCGTGACGGCACCATTCAACTGGAATACCGGCTTCCTTCCCAACGATCCCGTACCAGTGGATGCTATTCCTGATATGATTTTTCTCCCTATTTAATAAGGGATTGCTACTAAGGCATGATGGCACAAAGGATAATTTAGATTTCTAATTTATACTCGATTCATTTTGAAGACCTGTCAGGTTTTCAAAACCTGACAGGTCTAGCCTGAGTCTCCTTTACCCTTCTCGCTCCTTTCCCTTTTTCAAAGTAAAAGTTCTGCTTTGGGATCTATATCCACCAATAACTTGTCCGCCTTGACGGATCCGATTCCGTAAAATCGGGATAATATCCACAAGTATCCACCGCCATTAGTGGCTCAAAGGATGATTCTATGTTAAATAACATTATAAAGTTTTTTCTCGAAAACAAACTGGTCACAGTCATTCTCCTAGTGCTTGTTGTAGCATGGGGAATTGTTACGGCGCCATTCAACTGGAATACAGGATTTCTGCCCAATGATCCTGTTCCGGTGGATGCCATTCCTGATATCGGGGAAAATCAGCAAATCGTCTTCACCGACTGGATGGGACGTTCTCCACAGGATGTGGAAGATCAGATTACGTATCCGCTGACTACTTCTCTCTTGGGATTACCCGGTGTAAAGTCAGTTCGAAGTACCTCCATGTTCGGGTTTTCATCCATTTATATCATTTTTGAGGAGGATGTAGAATTTTACTGGAGCCGTTCTCGAATTCTGGAAAAACTCAACTCCTTATCCTCTGATTTGCTGCCTGAAGGCGTACAGCCAAAGCTAGGACCTGATGCCACAGGATTGGGACAGGTATATTTTTATACTTTGGAAGGCAGGGATGAAAAAGGGAATCCTGCAGGAGGTTGGGATTTACATGAACTGAGAAGTATACAGGATTATTATGTGCGCTATGGTCTGGCAGGAACAGAGGGCGTAGCCGAAGTTGCCAGCATCGGAGGGCATGTGAAGGAGTATCAAGTGGATCTTGATCCTGTAGCCTTGAAAGCCCACAATGTCTCCATGATGCAGGTGATGAACGCCATCAAGCAATCCAATCTGGATATTGGTGCCAATACCATGGAGATCAATCAGGTGGAGTTTATCGTTCGTGGCCTTGGCTATGTCAAGTCTTTGGAAGACATCGAACAGGCCGTTGTCAAGGTTAGCAGCAATGTTCCTTTGCGTATTAAGGATATTGCAAAAGTCAATATCGGGCCTGCGAGCCGTGCAGAAAGAGCGATTTTGGATAAAGGAGGTGCGGAAGCTGTCGGTGGCGTAGTGGTAGCACGTTACGGAGACAATCCATTGCAAGTAATAGATGCTATTAAAGCAAAAATAGGAGAAATTTCTCCGGGTTTACCTTCTAAAACCTTGGAAGACGGTTCTATTTCCAAAGTGACAATTGTACCATTTTATGATCGTTCGGGTCTGATTAAAGAGACTTTAAGTACCCTAAATGAAGCGATCAGCCTGCAGATTCTAATTACCATCATCGTCATCATGGTGATGGTATACAACCTCAGAGCTTCTCTATTGATTTCTGCACTTTTACCATTAGCAGTTTTGATGTGCTTCATTATGATGAAGTATTTCGGGGTGGATGCGAATATCGTAGCATTGTCCGGAATTGCTATTGCCATCGGAACCATGGTGGATTTGGGGATTATTCTAAATGAAAATATCCTTCGGCATTTGGAAGAATCAGATGATAAGAAATCCAAACTCCAGATAATTTATGACGCCACAGCTGAGGTAAGTTCAGCCATTCTCACTGCGGTAATGACAACTATAGTCAGCTTCTTGCCAGTGTTTACCCTTCAAGCAGCTGAGGGTAAACTCTTTGGTCCATTGGCGTATACCAAAACTTTCGCCTTGATAGCGGCTTTGATTTTCACTTTGGTTTTTATGCCGGCCTTTGCCCACTGGGTATTTGGGACAAAGATCAAATCCAAGAATTACAGAACGATTCTTAATGGGTTAATGGCTATTGCAGGTTTTGTTCTTCTCTTCTATTTCCCTTGGGCAGGATGGGTTTTGTTGGCATTTGCAGCCAATCAATTGATTCATCATTTCTTCCCTCAGCAAACCAAAGAAGGCCAATTCAAAAATCAGATTTCAATGCTGATTGCAGTCGTGGCTGTTTCGATTCTTTTGGCTGTAGAATGGAGACCGCTTGGTTTGACACAATCAGTTCTGGTAAATTTCTTTTTTATTGGTTTGGTTTTGGGATTGGTATTGGGACTCTTTTCTCTCTTTATCCGATTTTATTCACACATGTTAAAATGGTGTTTGGAACATGCTAGAATTTTCTTCGTTCTTCCTGTCCTGATCATTCTATTTGCAGCCAATATCTGGTTGGGCTTCAATGCTGTATTCGGCTTTATAGCCAAAGGATTTGATCAAGTGGGTTGGAATATACGTACTACATCAGCTTGGTCGGGACTTGCACATGCCCTGCCGGGAATGGGTAAGGAATTTATGCCTGCATTAAATGAAGGATCATTCTTACTAATGCCTACTTCCATGCCGCATTCAGGAGTGGAAGCCAATATGCAAATTGTGAAGCAATTGGATATGTTGGTTCAGGCTATTCCTGAGGTCGAAATGGTGGTCGGAAAAGCCGGAAGGGCAGAAAGTCCTTTGGACCCTGCACCAATGTCCATGTATGAAAACATCATCAATTACAAGACTGAATACTTACAAAACGAGGATGCTCAAAAACTCCGTTTCAAAGTGGACAGGGAAGGGAATTATCAATTGTTGGTGAATGAAAAAAACTGGTGGTACGATCGCAGTGATGGAGCCATTTGGGACGATGATAAGAATTACATGGAAGAAACCCAAAGAAAGGCAGTCATAAGAAACATTGTCAAGTATTTGGTGCCAGATGATAGAAGGGGTCAATATTTCAGACAGTGGAGGGATGAAATCCGAACACCAGATGATATTTGGGATGAAATTCAAGTTCGAACCTCCAATATTCCTGGGGTAACCTCTGCTCCTAAATTACAGCCTATCGAAACGCGTTTGGTGATGTTGCAGACAGGTATGCGTGCACCTATGGGGATGAAAGTTTATGGACCGGATTTGGAAACTATCGAGAGTTTCAGCCTAAAACTGGAATCACTCCTGAAGGAAGTTGCTTCTGTTAAATCCGAAGCAGTTTTTGCTGACCGCTCATTGGGGAAACCTTATATGGAAATTGACCTAGATCGAACCCAATTGGGTAGATACGGGCTGAATATAGCTGATGTTCAGGAATTTATAGAAGTGGCTATTGGTGGAATGAAACTGAGCACCACCGTAGAAGGCAGGGAGCGATATGCCATTCGTGCCAGATATGCAAGAGAATACAGGGATGATCCGGAGGCTTTGAGGCGTATTTTGGTCAGCACGCCTACGGGTGCACAAATTCCTTTGGGCCAATTGGCAGAAATTAACTATCGTCCCGGTCCGATGATGATTAGGGGAGAAAATACCTTTCTTGTGGGTTATGTATTATTTGACAAAAGAGATGGTTTTGCTGAAGGCACCGTGGTGGATAATGCCAAAGATTTCATCCAACAAAAAATCACTTCTGGAGAATTGGAAGTCCCAACAGGTGTTTCTTACACTTTCTCAGGAAGCTATGAAAACCAAATCCGTGCAGAGAAGCGTCTGGCAATTGTAATTCCGCTTTCGTTAGCGGTGATTTTCCTGATACTTTATTTTCAGTTCAGGTCAACAGCCATGGTATTGATGATTTTCTCAGCCATTGCCATGGCATTTTCAGGAGGGTTTATGATGCTATGGCTATATGGTCAGGGTTGGTTCTTTGATTTTAGTTTTATGGGAACCAATATGAGGGAACTCTTCCAAATGCGGACTTTCAATCTTTCCGTTGCGGTTTGGGTAGGTTTCATTGCCCTCTTTGGTATTGCTACTGATGATGGCGTGGTTATGGGTACATATTTGAAACAAAGCTTCGAAAGAATACAGCCTGAAAATGTAAAGGAAGTCCGCAAAGCTGTTTTAGAAGCAGGCTTGAAAAGGGTTAGACCTTGTTTGATGACCTCAGCTACTACATTATTGGCCTTGCTTCCTGTATTGACAAGTTCCGGAAGAGGTTCAGATATCATGATCCCTATGGCTATTCCAGCTTTTGGAGGAATGACGGTTGCTTTGATATCGCTGTTTATTGTACCGGTACTTTATGGGAAGTATCAGGAGTTTAAGTTGAAATATGCTGAAGCGAAATAAAATAGAAATAAATTGAAATATACCATCGGCGAAATAATCCTTTGGGGAGAAATGGCAGAATAGGCTTAAGCGATATAAAGTAGAAATAGATTGAAATAAGCCTTCGGTGAAATATGATTGAAATATGCTAAAGCGAATTATTGTAGAAATATGGAAGAGAAAAAGAAGTTTATACCTCTGAAGGATTTGGAGATATATCAATTGTCTAGAAAGCTTTCGAAGATTGCTTGGAAAATATATTGTCGACTTTCTTCCCCAGAAAAGAAGGTTTGGGGAGATCAGATGTTGGATTCTGTCGATTCTGTTGGGGCCAATATTGCAGAAGGTTATGGTCGATTTCATTTCTTGGAAAAGATTCATTTTTATTTTATTGCCAGAGCCTCCTTATCAGAAGGTAAAGAATACTGGTTGGATTTAAGGTTGGAGAGAAAAATAGTCACTCCACAAGAATGGGAAGAAATTTGTGTTATACACCAACCTCTTCAAATCAAGCTGAACAATACCATCACAAGAACCTACGAGTCCAAGAAAGGAGGGAAAAATGACCGGCTTTAACAGATTCAATATTGAAATAAGTCTTCATAAACATAAAAGAGGAATCGTGACGGGTATTATTTCTATATTATTTCTATTTATATCTACCTTATTTCTACAGTATTTAGAGTTATTGCAAAGTGTTTTAAATACCAAAAAAGGAATGATGCTTAAAAATATTTCAATTTTATTTCTACTTATTGCTACCATATTTCAAGCAGAAAGTCAAACCTTAGATCAATATCTCGAAGAAGCTACCGAAAATAATCCTGCACTTCAAGCTTCATTTACAGCTTATAAGGCAAGTCTTGAAAAATCGAATCAAGTAACCTTAGAAAACCCTCAATTAAATATTGGTGTATTTACAAAGCCCATGGAGTTATTAATGGGGAATCAGCGGGCAGAGGCTTCGGTGATGCAAATGTTTCCTTGGTTTGGGATGCTTCGAACGCAAAAGGATGAAGCGACTTTGATGGCGGAAGCCAAGTACGAGGAGTTTAGGCAGGAAAGGAATATTCTACTCTATCAGGTAAAAGAAACCTACTTCCAACTGCAGCAATTGCAAAACACGATTGATATAAACAAATCCAATTTAGAGATTTTGAGGTCATTGGAGAAATTGGCCATTATTAGGTATCAAGGAGGTAATACTTCGGAGGCAGTTTCATCGGTATCTTCTGCGGTAAAAAGGCCATCTCGAGGAACACAATCAAATGGTTCTGGAGATGGAATGGGAATGGGAAGCGGAAGTTCCGCAGGATCATCTGGAATGAATCAATCATCTGCTGGATCCTCCATGGGTTCAGGGTCTGGATCAGGAAAGTTGACAGATGTGCTGAGACTGCAAGTTC
>NZ_JBGTCA010000504.1:0-5518 GCF_041749095.1 Aquiflexum sp.
AATTTGAGAACCGAGAGGCGAGAAGCGAGAGATTAGAATCAAATCCTGCCCCGATAATCGGGGAGACAAGAACCAAGAAGTTTGTGAGAAACGAGGCGAGAAATAATAAAAAGCAATGCATGTCTAGAGTACCATTGACAAATTTGGAGATTGATAATATTGAACTGAAAATCCCGTTCAATTCAAATATATGACTTTGCCTTATCACCTCGAAGTCAGGAGAGGTCTGCAACCCGTTTTGATGTCATTACCATTTCTGAACATTTACAAAATGTAGGGGACGCTGGCAGACAAGAATCAAGATTCACGAAGGGATAGTATTTAATTTTTTATTCAGTAAAATAATCTAACCAATTATTAGTTATAATAGCATGTTTTAATTTTAAAAAGCCTGTTTATGAAATTAAGGATTGGTTTTACAGGATTGATTTTGATTGTTTTTATGACTTTGGCAAAAGCACAAGGGAAATTCAGTTTGGAGTTATCAGGAGGTCCTTCAAAGTCTTATTTAAATTTCGATAATTCTGCATTTGAACCTGATTATCGGTCTTATATCAAATTGGCATGGCATGGTAGTTTAGCGGGTTTCTATGGAATAGGAAATGACCTTGATTTAGGGTTTCAATTGGATTTGGTCAAGAGAAATCATTGGAGAACTTTTGGCACTTACAATTATTTAAGTCCATTTACCTTTTTAGGGGATAATGTCCTTCAGACTGGATTGATGTTACGTAAGTCATACCCCAATCCCAATAATATGGGTTTCTATTGGCAGACTGGTCTCAGTGTAATTTTTCCTCCCACTCCTTTCAACCTGATAAGCAATGGAGAGCCTATTGATGGGATTGAGACAGGACTGCTCAAAAGCAGGTTAGGTCTTGGGCTAAATGCTGAGGTAGGCTATAAAATTTTCAACCGCAGGGACAATTATTTCCTCATCGGTCTTAGGTTCCAACAAGGACTTTACCGAATGGAACATTACAATATCCCAATCTATAATAGCGACGAACAAATGGCTGTTCATCAGGTCAGAAGCAATGGTTCTTTTGCAACCGCATTTTTGGGGTATGGCATCAATACTTCCAATTGGAGCAAGTATAATAAGAAAATTCCCAAACGGTATTATATCCAAAACAAGATGATCAAAAATGAATTGGCCAATGCAGATGGTTTTTATTTGATGGCTTATGGAGGTTTTAGGATCAAGGAACCGCTAACACCAAGACAGGACATTTATTTTAACAGCAGTGGTCAGTTCAGTACGGTCTTAGGGTATAAAATGGGCCGGTATTCCTTAGAGACCGGTTATGGACAATTTTCTGCGGGTAATAATATTTCATTTGACTATGGAATCCATCAGCCATTTTGGACCGATTGGGTGGTTTATGGAATCAATACGCCTTTCGTTCCTTTGACTTTCAAATATGATATTCCGATTTCAGAATTCAAGACCGTTCGATTTGGTCCGAGTTTCAGTTCTTACTTTTTGTTGAAGGACAACACCCATCAAAACAATTACATCTATAGGACCACAGGAGGCGGAATTATTTTTGAAGATGGCACTAGGATTGACCTGACAGGAGTGGTAAGGCCTTTGCCCATTGAAGTACGGAAGTATATGTTTTTCAATGCAGGGATGCACTTGGAGTTCCTGGTTTTCAATTCAAGTTTTATGAGTTTGAATATTTCGAGAAATTTCGGGTCTCCTGTCATCAGCAGATTCGAAGCAGACTATCAGGTGGAAGCCACGAACATAAAATTCGAGCAGGAAGCCACTTTGGATGGGTTCAGATTTGATTTTGGTTGGAAAGTGCCATTGAATATCCTTGACAAACAAAAGAAATTAGCTTTGAAAAGATGAGTCTCAAGGAAATTGGCAGAAATAAATAACTCCACATTTTGGGTGAAGAAACTATGCTGTTGGCATTCTTAAAGCATAAGTATCAACCTCTCAATTCAAACTCGGATTTTCCATTTTACCCATAAACAAGATGGTACCACTATGTTTTTCCTTGATAAAAAATAGGAAAGGTTTGTCCAAGCGTATGAAGGTTGGTGTTACAGGCATAGAAGTGACCCCTATCTCTACTACGGTTGCCGCAGCAGCCTCTGTTCCTTTTTCATCCACTTCAATCATCGCCTGATGGATGATCCTTGAGATATACATATCCATTAAAGGATTCTCAAAGAGTTTGGTGAAATTTTTCGGACTTGGTTCAAAGGCTTTTTTCAATCCAAGGTCCATAAGATGTTGTTTGAGGTTTTCCAGCTTGTATTCCATTTTGAACTTGGGCATTTCCACTATCATTTCATTTTCTCTGCTTTGTTGTTGCCAGGATCGGATATTTTCAAAAGTGATTTCCGGCATCAATGAGGATAATTTTCCTTCACTATGGTAAACGATGCCCATGTTATATTGTCCAGTGCTGTAGGGGAGTTCAAGATATTGGAGTTGGCCGGATTGGAAATAATTAACTTTGATTTTTCCTCCCGTGCTCATCATATCCACTTGAGTGGAGGGAGATTTTTCGGGATAGAAATTCTGTTTTGAGGTTTTGGAGGGATGAAAAGGAGTTTTCCAGTCTCCTTTGAAATAGATGGCATTGACAAGGTACATGATGGCCTCATTGGGGATCCCATCCAACATATTTTTGATCAGACCTCTTGTTTCCCTTTCAATCCAGTTATTGATGACCTGATGGGAATTGGGTTGGTTGAAATCCAGTGCTTCCACATTTGCTCCATAGTAATTTTCCATGGTGGCTTTGAAAGGTGGCTGCACACTCAGACCCTGTCTGTACCAAATGGCATTGGCGATATTGATGGCCACTTTAAGGTCTACATTTTTCAGGAACTCTGTCAGTCCTTTATTGGCATCATTTGCCTTACTCAAATCCAGCCCCTCAAAGTGAAGTACTTTCAAAAACTCCTCCAATACCTCGCCTTCGTTGCCGTTCATGGCCATACTGAGTGCCTGATGTATACTGTAGGGGCTGAAAAAATAATTGCCATCTTCCGACTTTTCGATTTCCCGGAACAATTCCATAGCAAACTCACTGCTGCTATTGACCAATCTGATTTCCTCTTGGTCCAGCGTTCTTATATTGGGAAGTATATCATTCGGGACTTGCGGCACTTGGGCACAAGAAACCAAATATGTCAAACAAATAAAAGGGATGAAGGATAAGTATTTCATAAGACAATGGATTACTGTCAATACGAATTTTTATGAAAAAACGCTACAAATGTTCCCGGCAAATTTTTTCTGCAATAAATAAAAGCCATTTTTGAGCATGGACTATCAGCAATTAATCGAAGAAGTTTACAATGAAGTAAAGTCAGCAAACCCTAGGGGTAAAGTGGCAGATTACATCCCGGAACTGGCAGAAGTAGATGGGGATAAGTTTGGAATCGCATTGGTTGATTTGGAAGGGAATGTCTTTGGTGTGGGGGATTATGAAATTCCTTTTTCCATACAGAGTATTTCCAAAGTGCATACCCTTACCATGGTGGCACATATTTTTCAAAGTAAACTGTGGTCCAGGGTGAACGTGGAACCCAGTGGCAATCCCTTCAATTCTATTGCCCAATTGGAGTTTGAAAAAGGAATTCCCAGAAATCCATTTATCAATGCAGGTGCTTTGGTCATTACTGATGCTCTGACCTCTAAGTTTGACGATCCCATTGCCGAAATCAGCAAATTCATCAATGAATTATCCGGTAAAGAATGTGTCAGAATCAATCAGGAAGTACTGGATTCTGAACTGAAGCACTCTGAAAGGAATACGGCACTTGCTTATTTTTTGAAAGCTCACCAAAATTTCAATAATAAGGTAGAGGATGTTTTGAAAACCTACGTATCCCATTGTGCCATGGAAATGTGCTGTGTGGACCTGGCAAGGTCAATTTCTTATTTGGCCAATGATGGCTATTCCATTTATGCCAAAAGAGAAATAGTTACGGAAAGTTATGCCAGACGGATCAACGCTTTGATGTTGACCTGTGGGTTTTATGATGAAGCGGGAGAATTTGCATATAGGGTTGGTCTTCCGGGTAAAAGTGGGGTTGGGGGAGGAGTGGCGGCAATCATGCCCCACAAATTCAGTATTGGAGTCTGGAGCCCGGAACTCAACGAAAAAGGAAACTCTGTCAAAGCCATTATGGCGCTGGAGCTGTTAACGGATAAGTTGAAGTTTTCTTTGTTTTAAGGAAGAGAAGATTCTAGTTCTTATATTGTACCTAAAGGCACAACGATCTCGACACCCAATGAATATGCTACCAATATCAGTGTCCCTAAAGGGACAAATGGAGATTTCATGAATGAAACCAGATTTGTTAAACAAATGGAATCTTCGAAATCAGTAAAAATAATGGAGTTAAAAAGGATATTTTGATTTTTTCCAATATTGTTTACCCGATACTTCACATCCCGATGGAGATTGCCACGTCGCACGGAGACATTTCTTAAGCAATAAAGGTTACCGAAGTGCTCCTACCAATGACGCAATCTGAGCGGCCGTCACCCTGTCGTAGGAAAGCCTGCCCCGATGCTTTCGGGAGGTCCTGCGACTGCCCCCTGCCCACTGCGACTGCCTACTGCCTACTGAGACTGCTTCCTTCAAGAAGCTCCGCCCTTACCTCCACTTTCCGATCAAGGTCATTGGATCCACTCCGCGTTCCCCTTATCACCTGTCCTCCTGATTCAAATCTCAGACTTTCCAAGGGAATTCCTTTTTCTACCAAGATATTCCCAACATTTTTCATCCTTTCGTCAGCAAGCTTTAGATTGTAGTTGACATTCCCGGTGTTGTCTGCAAATCCCGTAAGCACCAGACCATATTCTTCATTATCTTTTATAAAATTGATTAGGTTGCTTAGTTTATTGATTTCTTCGGCATCAGGAATCCTTTGGTTTACTTTAAAGTAAATTGCTTCTTTGGATTTCAGAATATTGATTACAGGTTCACTTTCTACATATACAGTATCCCTGACTATCACTTCTTGAATTAACGGATTAGGGGATCTAAGTGAAGTTGTAGGTAGTTGTTTTTGATCCATCATTTCAGAGGTTATAGAATTGCCTATAATAGAAGATGTTATCGCCATTGAGATATCATCCAATTGCTTTTGATTAAGAGGAGGGGTTTCAACTGAGGTTGCCTCCGCCTTAACAGTTGAATCTTGAATATTCAGTTCTTCTATTTCACCTTCTTCAGACCCAACTTTTTCTCCTTCCTCTTTGTCAGATAATATGGCTGCTGTTGCAACTGCACCACCTGCTGCGGCAAAGGGCCACCACCGTCTTCTTCTTCTCCTTTCTCCATCACCGGATTCATCGGTTCCGGTTCGTTCACGAACAGTGGATTGTTTATTTGTGGTGGTTGTACTTTGGGTTCTTGTGTTCCGGTCGCGCTGTTGTTGGGAACCCTCCGTCAACAATCTATCCCTTTCTCTCCTCAAATACCGGTTTTCTTCTACAAGCATTGCTATTGTTTCCGGATTCTGCGATATTCTTTCA
>NZ_JBGTCA010000505.1:0-5185 GCF_041749095.1 Aquiflexum sp.
TCATTGAATTAATTTCATACTTTCTATCATGGATATGTTTCGGTACAATGTCGCCCTGATTCCCTTTTCCCTGTTGATATCCAAACCGATATCCTGAATGCTGCCACGGAAAGCTTGCATTTCGGGAACACCTGAATGTCATATTTCAGATAGGCTTCCTTTGCCGGGTCAAATTGAAGTCCCGCTTCAGGGGCTGTTCCCACCAAATCCAGATCATCCTTGTCGTTTTCATCATTGAACAGGTTTACAGACAATTGTCCTTGCGCACTGATAGAAAATACCAACGGCAACTTGTCGGATTCTATCGGGAAAGACTGAGAGGCCTGATGGATGACCGGTTTTTCCAGCAGGTCTTTGTCTGCCAGTTTTTTATCGGAGGTCAGTTCTCCGGAAAGTGCGAAGATGGGGAGGAGATTGGGCATGGGATAAATGAATTGAGGAGATTTGAAAAACAAAAAGGGTTCACCTTGTTATAAAGACTTAAGATAATGCTATCAAAGTATTTATGGAAGGAATATTAAAAAAACCTCGCTGCCTGAACGTGCATCCAATCAAAATTGAAAGATCGGCCCAGACTTACCCAGCCCTCTTCTTCCCAACATCTCCACCAAGCCTCGTATTCAGGCCGGGAAAAAGTTGACGTTTCCCGTCCAGCCCTCAGAGGATTTCTCGCGGGATCAAAATCCAAAGCAATTCCCCAGGCATGCATGGACCAGCTATTTCCCTGTCTCATTTGGCGGTTGTTAAAGCATCCGCCAAACAGGTTCAATCTAAGCCGTTTGATTTCATCTTCTCCATAGATTTCCTTGACTTTGGTCAGGACGTTGGACATACTGTCAGCCACCTTTCTATGGCATCGGATTCTAGTCACAAGGGAATAAGGTTCCCAGCAAACATGCATGCGAAAGGGAATGTCAACGGAGACAAGATTGTGTTCACCCCTTTCCCCAAACAAGTTGTGAAATTCCGGTGAGTTTTGGATAGGCCATTTTTTTGGTTTGTCGAAGATCAATTCGTCAGGCCTCCAAAGGGGTTGGTCTTCCCCATTTGTAAGTTTGTATTTCAAAAGGTCATAGGCGCTTTCGGTCTGTGGCCCCCAGATGCCATCCAATGGCCCCGGATTGAACCCGGATTCTTTGGCCTTCAATTGTATAAAGCCTATAATTCTTCGGTTAGTCGGCCATGATTTTGGGATATCCCCATATTTGGCTAAGCCTTCCATTGTCATGGGGCCGGGTATGCCATCGATACTTCCTGTGTAATGGCGATCTTTTTTGAAGAGTTCCTGTGCGGTTTTGATGATTTCTTCCATGGTTAAAAATTGTTTTTATGTGTATGACTAATAATCAAGTATG
Organism: Aquiflexum sp.; assembly: GCF_041749095.1. GTDB lineage: Bacteria > Bacteroidota > Bacteroidia > Cytophagales > Cyclobacteriaceae > Aquiflexum. The sequence continues at coordinate 1,356 of NZ_JBGTCA010000505.1, forward strand.
ATTCTAATACATATTTTAATATTGGAGCCTTCCTGAAAAAGAATTATCATTTTTTCTAGCTGGACTTCTTCATTTGTTTCATTCATGATTTACCTATTTTGACTTATCGGATTAAAAATTAAAGGAGATAAAATAATTGAATTAAAAATAAACAATTTTGCTGTTCAATACCAAAAATATTACAATTAAAACAATTTTTCACCAAATTTAATGAACTATATCACGATATATTCCTTCTGATATTTCTGACTGAATTTTCTGATATCTGATACATCATTCCACTATTTGGTGTGGTGTTTGCCATTTTCTCGGGACTTTTTAGGCCTGTACAAACCAAAAGCGAACCCTACGAGGATACCAATGCCTTTACCAACTTGGTCAAAAACGTCGAATCCCTGATTTCAAATTTTATAACCCAAAGATTTGTTACATGATTATTTTTGTAACTTAAGAAAATATCATATTTGTATGCCATGTATGTTGAGTATTGATTAGACAAAATGAGAATTTAAAACAATACTAGAAGCAGCCTCCCCAATCTTATACAACTCCTCCCTATTCTCCGCATTACTCATCTCCACCAAACTTTCCACTTCCTTTTCAGTAAATGTTTTCTCTAAACCCAATTTGTTAAGTTCTTCTACTGTAATCGGGAAATTGTAGCGAAGGTATTTGAGCATGGGTTTTCCTGCCAGGTAATCTCCATCCAATTTGTCGATTTCCATATCAATTGAATGAGCGGTAGGGGAGTTGGATAGCCATTGAAGGACGATCTGATTTTGCCAAGAGGCATCCTGCATCAGCATATTGGGAACGTCTTTGGCCCAGGTTTTCATCCAAGCTTTTTCTATTTTTCCCACGTGTTTTTTGAATACACTGTATCCGGTCCCTACGGATACCAGTGTGATTTTGTCTTCGGAAAGCGGCCAATGAAATGGAAAACCGGTCAAAGTGGCAACCATCAACAATGTCAGGGAAGGATTATTGGCCATGCTTACTCCGCCATCCACAAAGGCAGCCCGCTGCCCATCACCGACATCAATCATCTGAGGGGCAAAGTAGGTAGGGGCAGCACTACTTGCCCTGATGGCCTGCCAAAGTTGGATGTCTTTGTTTCTGCCATCTACCGAATCATAGAATCTGCCATACGGATGGTTGATAAGCGGCCAAACACTGTTGGTATCGGCACGTTTTGCCACAATACAAAGCCCTGTTTTCAACTCATCACTGCCGAGGGTAATATTTCCGAAAGCATTTCGGAGGCTGTCCTCCAAAGCTTTGTAATCATATTTTGCTTTGAGGTATTTGAATGTGTCCCATGGTTTCCAAAAATTTCTTTTATCACCAAAAATCACTCCCCCAAGTTCCATGTATAGTTCCTTGATCTCATCGACAGTTTTCCCTGTAGCCAATGCCGCCGCGATAATGGAACCTGTCGAAGTTCCACCAATCAGGTCAAAATGATCAAATAGTAAGTAATCCTTTCCATGTTTTTCCTGAAGGATGGTTTCTATCTTTTTGAGAAAACCAAGGGTAAGGGCCCCCCTGATTCCGCCACCGTCAAGGGAAAGGATTCTTTTAGGAGTACCGTCGGCGGCTAGATGTTCGTGAAGTGTTTTTCTCATATGAAAATTAAAATTTAAATATAAGGTGAAAGAAAAAGGTTAATAGTAGTGGTTATTGCTCTGAAATCAGATTCTCAATAATCTCTTTAACCCAATCCCCATGCTTTAAAAACATCTGAAGGTTATTGGCGGTGGTTTTTCTTTGCCAAGGTTCATTGGGAATAGCTAGGGTAGCGGAAAGGTAATCGAAGGCTTTTTCTTCCTCGTTTTGAAGTACCGACAGTTCCAATAATGTGGCATAAGGCCAATAATCATCGAAGTTGGATGTGGCTCTGCGTAGATTGGTTTTGTCTTTTTTCTCCAAATGGGTATTGACAGCGAATTCCACCACTTTGGCAAAATCTGCTACATCTTCGTCACCCCTTATGTATTTCAAAGTAGCTGCATTGACCCCGGGATAATAATCCCGGATGTCTGCCTTAAAGCCCATTAAATAAGTGTCTATCGCTTTGTTCAAAAATCCCTTAGCTTTGATCCTATCAGTGTCCTTGAAGGCATTGAATTGGTCTTTGTAAATCCGCCCGAGGATGCCCAAGGTTTCACTGTTTGGGCCATTTTCTTCTACGAGCTGACTCAATATCTGAATAGCCTTGTTCTTTTGGCCTGTCCGGTTCAAGGCAAATCCATATTGTTCCTGGAAAACCTGATTCTTTTTGAGGTGAACTGGAAGTGAATCAATAAAAGCTGCCATTACCGAAAAACCTTCAACAGAACGATATGCCAACATAAAGTCTATAGCCATTCCTGCGGTCCAATCTTCCTTGTTGTCAAATTCTTTTTCAAGTTGTTGAACTCTCTCTAATTTTTCCTCATTAGGACTCTTTGACGATATGATTTCTGAAAGCTTTTCCCTGATGGAGTTCTCATGGGTAACCTGTTCCCGTAGCATTTCCACTTTTTCATGGGAAAGACTATGTTTGAATTCTATGCCATCCAGCAATTGGTAGACTGGGCTGTCGGGAAGTTTTTGTTTCTTTACTCCCTTGAGGTAATCTACAAGTCTGGTGATTTGGGTTTCAAGATTTTCGATTTTGCCATCGGCCAAGGTGTATGGAAAACAGCGGACATCAACGAGGTCAAAGGGGATTTTGGTACCAGTCTCAAATATGCTGAAAGTGGTAAAAGGCTTTGCGGTATAGCGGATACCCAATTCGTAAAAAACATTTGCATTGGCAGCCGTAAGGTCAGCAATGGCATATTCACATAGGATTAGCCTTTCATACATGGGTTTATGGATGATGCCCCCCATCATTTCCTCATCAGCCCTAATAGGAGAGAGGCCGGCCTTTTCAATTACCGGCTTTATAAAATCAGAATAGACATAATCGAAATCAATCAATTTGTCATTGGCATCTTTCTTTTTGCCAAAAGGCATGATGATGAAGCAGAGAGGTTTCATGGGGCAAGGTTTATTTTATTCCAACTTATCAGCGATAAAAGTATGATTTAGAGGACATGCTCAAATCAAATTTGACTACGGTTTTTTGAAGAGGACGAATTCATATCTTTTGAATATAAAATTCAATTCAAAAAAGCTGCTTAATAATTTATTCTTTTGTTACCAGTTTTCTGTAAAAAAAGAATCGAAAACTCTAGAATCGTCTAGAATACCAAAGACCTTAATTTTTGGAAAAAGAATAATTTCAAATTCCAATAACAAGAAATATAGATTACAAAATAGGAAATAATTTACAAATTCAGTGATGTAGAGCACAAAAAAAATAGATTAAAATTGATAATTGTATGAATAAATTAGAATCCATAATGCCTGTCTATCATGTTTATATGAATGTCATCAAGGAAATCCTGAATTCAGGGATAGAAAAATTGAAGGAGCCGGATGTTACAATTGGAAAGGCCTTTAGAAGAATTACTCCCCCTTAAACCCCATACTCACCGAATTAATACAATACCTAATCCCCCCTTTATCTTTCGGCCCATCAGGAAATCTATGTCCTAGGTGACCACCACAATTCGCGCAAAGGATTTCTTCCCGGACCATAAAATGACTACGGTCCATTTTCACCTCTATGGCTTCAGGTCTGACGGGTTCGGTGAAGGAAGGCCAACCACAACCACTGTCATATTTGGCTGAGGAATGGAATATCTCATTGCCACAGGCTTTACATTCATAGATGCCTGTTTCTTTATTGAGGTAATATTGGCCGGTAAAGGGTCTTTCAGTTCCTTTTTCCCGTAGAACAT
>NZ_JBGTCA010000506.1:0-2572 GCF_041749095.1 Aquiflexum sp.
CACAGATGACAAGGGTATTACACAGGCTTTCACCGGATTGCCATCTAAATGAACTGTACAGGCCCCGCATTGGGAAACCCCACAGCCATATTTTGTACCGGTCAGTTGCAATCTTTCCCGTAAGGTCCAGAGCAGATTGGCATCCGATTCAGCGGAAACCTCAACTTTTTTTCCGTTGAGAATAAATGAAGTAGTCATAAGTATATTTCTGAATGAACAGCTTATAATTTAAAGAAAAAAAACTGAAGTACCTTAGAGATCGGGAGTTTTGTCATCGTGAAGACACTATGTTTCATCCTCAATAAGTAAATATGGGACGGAAATGACTAATTTTGATTTTGCCACTAAAACTCATCGAATGAAAGACCTATCCATTTTGAAAACATTACCTTTTGTTGCTTTTTTTATTTTGATCATTCTCAATATATCCTGCGAAAGCAAATCTGAGGTACAGAAAATAGTTGATCAGTCCATTGCCGCACATGGTGGTCATTTATTTGAGGAGGCAATAATCAGTTTTACTTTCCGGAACAGAGATTATCAAATTTCCAAATCACCAAGCAGATTTGAATATGTACGGGAATTTTCAGATTCGTTGGGATTGGTGAAAGATGTCCTGAATAATGATGGTTTTCAAAGAACTATTTATGGCGAAGCAGTAAAATTAACCGAGGAAAGGACAGGTGCCTATAGCAGGTCGGTCAATTCAGTGGCCTATTTTGCTTTTTTGCCCTATGGGCTCAATGATCCGGCTGTTTTTAAGACCTATTTGGGGGAGGATCAAATCGATGGTAAAACCTATCATTTAGTGAAAGTCACTTTTTCAGAAGAAGGGGGTGGGGAAGACTTTGATGATGTGTTTTTGTACTGGTTTGACAAAGAGACTTATCTAATTGATTACCTGGCTTATTCCTACCATACAGATGGCGGGGGAGTACGGTTTAGAAAAGCCATTCACCAACATAAAGTCAATGGATTGATTTTATTGGATTATGAAAATTATATGCCTGAAGAAAAAAACACACCTGTCAAGGAGATGGCTAATTTGTATAAAGAAGGAAAATTGGAACTGCTGTCAAAGATACTATTGGAAAATATTAAAGTAGAATTCACCAAGTAAAACCTAAATGACCATGAAAATTGAAAGACTGAACTTCAACAATAAAGATGGTCAAAAGCTTTCTGCCAGGCTTTATCTCCCCTTGGAAGAACCGCCCAGATTTTACGCCATTTTTGCACATTGCTTTACCTGTTCCAAAAATTTCAAAGCAGTCAGCAATATCAGCAATACCCTTTCCCGACTTGGTGTGGCTGTATTAAGTTTTGATTTCACTGGATTGGGCAATTCTGAAGGAGACTTTGAAAATACCGGTTTTTCTTCCAACGTGGAAGACCTGATGGCTGCAGCAGAATTTTTAGAAAAAAATTACGAACAACCAAAACTCATGATCGGTCATTCTTTGGGAGGTTCTGCGGTGATTTTTGCAGCAGCGGAGCTCGATTATGTGGAAGCGGTGGTTACTATTGGATCCCCAGCGAATCCCAAACATGTCAAAAAACTCTTTGAATCAGATATTGAAACCATAAAAAAGGAAGGTTCTGCCAAAGTCAATATTGGAGGAAGGAGTTTCAGGATCAAGAAGGATTTTGTGGAGGATTTGGAAAGTAAAAACTTGCCTGAGTCGATTTCGAAGATGCGAAAAGCCTTTTTGTTTCTTCATTCTCCCCAAGACCAGATAGTGGATATTTCCAATTCCGCCAAACTGTTCCAAAGCGCCCATCATTCCAAAAGTTTTGTTTCTTTGGATGGTGCAGACCATTTATTGTCTGATGAAAAAGAAAGTAAATATGTAGGAGAATTGATCAGCACCTGGTCCAAAAAATATTTACCTGTTGATATCAACGAAAACGACACCAAGGGACATCAGGTCAAAGTCCGGCTTTTTGGGGAAGGCTATACTTCTGAAATCAAAACCCCTTTTCATCACCTGCTTGCGGATGAACCAAAGGAAGTTGGTGGTGATAACTTAGGGCCAACACCCTATGATTTATTGATGGCATCTTTGGGTACCTGCACCGTGATGACATTGAAAATGTATGCGGAGCGTAAGGGTTGGGATTTGAAGCAAATAACCGTGTATTTGGACCATGACAAGATCCATCAGGAAGATTCTGCTGACTTTAAAAAGAAAGGCTCCAAAATCAGCAGATTTACCAGAAGCCTTGAAATAAAAGGTGATTTGGATAAAGAGATGAAAGAAAAGCTTTTAGAGATTGCAGACAAGTGTCCGGTGCACAGGACATTGCATGCAGATATCATCATTGAGACCAAATTCAAATGAAAAAAGTTTTTCTCTCCGGGATTTTATTGGTCTTTGTCATTTGGACATGCCAAAACCAAGCAGCAGAGAATAGTATCATTAAGATTACTGACAGGCAAAAAGGAGTTTGCTGGGTGGGAAGTTCCCGGCCTTTTGATGGCTGGGAATTGGATTCACTTTCATTTATTGGCATCACACATATATCACAGACGCCTTTTGGCTGGCAATCCGATCCCAACCTTCCTGATATC
>NZ_JBGTCA010000507.1:0-4647 GCF_041749095.1 Aquiflexum sp.
AAATTTTATTCTCAAATGCCACTTTTGGACTGTTTACCAACTTTATGGACTCCTCTTGAATGGAGTTTAGAATATATGAATTCTGTTGTCTCAGGTATTGCCTGATAGCAAAAGAACTGAAGACCAAAAAGGCAATCAAGGCAATAGCAACCCCTATTCTTTTTGCGCCATACCGCATAACCGTTCTGGTCACCACATGTTTTCTTGCACTCTTGGACAAGAATTCCTTAGAATTTTTGAGGATGTTCTTTGCTTTGGATAACTTCTTGTCCTGATCCAATTCCTCTGGTAGGTATCTGGCAACCCAATGGACGTTTGGGTTTAGATTGTTGATCCAGTTTTCAAAATAAGTAAGGGGCCCAATTGACATTAAAAAAGCATTCGATTTTCCACTATCTACCCAACGGTTTAGCTGTTGTTCATAATCCAGATAAACGGTATAATTGTCATATTCCTCCTCAGCCCAGTTTTTGAGATAATCCCAGTTTCGGATCAAGCTCTCATGGGTAATGTCCAGCACATCATTCTCACCTAGAATACGACTTTCCGGGTCTTCAGAAATAAAGGGCCGGATAAAAGTATTGCCCGGTTCACGGAAAATATTCAATACCGCCCCAACCTCTTCCGAACCAAATTCCTTCCTTCCTAAAATATTGGTGATTTCCTTTAAAGTCATCCTGTTTCTTACAGCCCTACTTTGGTCAATTTTGGTCAGGCAGGTAAAGGAATTTTTGATTATAGCTTTGGTATCTTCATTGGAAATATCCTTACCTGTATTTTCAATATAGTAGGCTCTTGCCTGCTCAAAAAGCTTGTTTGTATGGGTATCGAGGACATTCTGCAGACTTGGAGCATGATAACAGGCTTTGATATTTTCTGGCAACTCATCAAACCATTGTTTGAATATCAATACCTGATCATCCGGGAGTTCGGATACCGGCATTCCTCCGACCATGGCATAATGGATAAGGTCCATTTCTTCTGCCCCATTATTGGCCGCATGCCAAATCTGATTGAGCGCATGCTGAAGAATCGGAAGCTGATCGACTCCTTCTGTAAGATCATGAATCAATCTTTCTGTCAGTCTTCTTGTGATTTGATTCCCACTCAAAACAGCCGGTTCTTCGATAACCAATTGCAGTTGTGCCCTGTTGAGGCGGGGAACAAAAAACTGGGAAAACCCAATATACTCAGGCAATCCCCGAAAGGCCGCACATTGCCCGATGAAGTCTGACCTCATGGTAAAAATGATATAAATAGGAAGTCCCTCCTCCAATGCTATCTTTGAGGTTTCAAGCAATAAGTTTAATACAAGGTTAGCTTCTTTTGAAGGAACCCCTTTATCATAGTTTTCAGGATTGGTAAAAAATTCCTCAAACTGATCTACGAGAATGATCAGATTGGCGGCTTTCCTCTTGATACTTGCTCTTTCCCGCTCATCTGATTCTTGCCATTCCAGAGAATCTTCATCAAGAAATCTATCAGAATTTCGATATAAATCAACTATGGCAGAAAACCCATGCTTCAGTTCCGATTCAACGGTTACCTCATTTGGAATTTCAAGTTGATTGGCTATGGCCTTGCACAGGTTTTTAAAGGGAGATCTTTCCGGTCTAAAATCAGCAAGACACCATTGGAAATATTTCGATTTAAGAAAACCTGCTCTTGCATTGGGAATGATTCCCGCATAGACAAGTGATGATTTTCCGTCACCGGAGGCACCTGTCAACATCAAAAACTTATTCCGTTGCAATTGGGCTGTTGCGGCATCAATATCCTCTTCCCTGCCTTTAAAGTATAAAGATTCCTCCTCTGTAAAAGAGCGTAGTCCAGTGTAGGGGCATATTTGATAGTCTTCAAACATACTAGTTATTTGAGTTTGACTACGGTGGTGTAAACTTTTTTGACTTCTGCCGGCACTTCCTCTTTGGGAACAATGGTGGAAACCACCTTTGGAGCTTTAAAAATCCGCGCAAAGTTACTTCTTGGATCATCTTCACCTACAAAAAATATAGGAGTAGGAGAAGAAGCACCACCTACTTCTTTCCAGATTTGTTTGATGAAAGGTAAGGCCCAATCTGCAGCATACTTAAAATAAACCACTGCCAGTTTACTTTTGGGAATCTGCTGAGACGACACTTCTCTATACTGATCTTCTCCATCGGGCATGATGTTCATGATTTCTATAGGGTATTCCAAACTTAACCTATCCGTAATTTCTTTTGCTTCGAGTTCATCCTGTTGGTTGAAAATAAAGAAGATATCGGTATCCTTGGAATCAAAGATTTCCACTTCCTCCTTCATCATGACGACTCTGATATCATCCACCAATTGCATGGAGCCTGCACTATTGGAAAACATCATGTTTTTAGTGATGTTGTTCCGGATATATTTGATGAATTCCTGTTGGGCAGATTTCATGGTTTCTGTAGCTTCAGGATGAACCCATATAAATGAATTGAATTCTGAATCTGGGGAATCAATCATTTTTTTCGCTTCCAAAAACTGGAATTGCGGAAATGAAACATCATCCTCCAATTCGAAACGTCTTCCAAACTCACCACTTAAGATATGGAGTGAGCAAACACATTGTTTGATGGCTTCAATGGTTTTTGCTTTAAACGCCTCATCATCTGCCGGGCAATCAATAGCCGGAAGCACATTAAATCCTGCTTTTTGAAGAATGATAGCCATTTCTTCTCTTTTTTCCTTCAGGTCATTGGATGTCCATGCCAGAAAAATATTGGGTCTGGCACGTTCTACCATTTGAACTTTCAATGAAGAAGACAAAGAGGTAGAGACAACATTGGGGACTATTTTTGTAGATGTAGGTGAAAAAGCTGTATATCCAAAGGAATTTTCTTTTTGAAAAAGCTTTACTCCTGAAATAATATCCTTAACTGCATTGGCCAATTTATTGATCTGATTCCGGTACATTGGCCTATTTGGATTGCCAAGTTTTTCATCATCTATAGGCATTAAGGGACGGTTCGCTCCATCTTCCCTGAAGATAAAATCAATGGAACGTAAACCACCTGACATTTCTGATTCTAGCAGCTTGATATCCTCCATATCAATATCATGTATTTTTACGGGTATCACTCTTGAAGCAATATTATCATTCAATAGCTTGATGGTTTTACCCATCTTCTCGGTAAGTACCCCCTCTTGAAAACTTTTAAATTCATTTTTCCAAACAGGTGAAGTCACATCACAATAAGTTTGTGAAATAATGGGAATGAAAATCAAAGATTTTATTTTAGAGGACACAGAACCGTCTTCTTGCAAAAATTTCCTTTTTTCATCTTCAGGATTTATATCAAAATAAATAGAAAGCTTATCCTTACAGGTAGCGCTTAGTTCCTGTTTGAGCTTTGTGACAAGCTCGGTTACCCAACCATCATATTTATTGTCATTAAATCTGAAACTGATATGAATATCATAATCATATTCAGGAATAATGGAAGACTTTTCTATGGCTGATGTTTGATTGCTTGTAGATAACGAAGATGCTGACAGTATTCTATAGACTCTGACCGGTTCTTTTACATTTTTAAGATTCTCTGTTTTAAAAAATTCTGTATGTATGTCATTTTTATTGGATAGGTCTCTTTGAACTGATTCTGATACATATATACTGGAAGGTTCTGCCAATGCCTGTATTCTGGCTGCAATATTCACTGCGTCACCAAAAATATCATCATCCTCTAAAATAATCTCGCCTTGATGAATACCAATTCTTAGTTTGTATACATTGGCTTGGTTGCACAACTCCTGGATTTTTATGGCTGCATATACCGCACTGCTGACAGAAGGGAAACTGGCCATCACCCCATCACCCAGTTCTTTGATCCATTTCCCTCCAAACTCTTCTATCACAGGTTTGTGTATTTCCCTGTTCTTCCTCAATAATTCAAAAGCTTTCTGTTCATCATTTCCCATCAGTGCCGTGTATCCGACAATATCAGTGAACATGATCGCTGCAAGTTGGCGTATTTGTGACATTTTATAATTTTAAGAAATTATGATAAAAATTCAATTGAAAAACATTCCAACAGTAATATGGGAAATTTTAGCCACAATAAGATATTTCTTAACAATTAATTAAATATCGCCAAAGAATATAATGACTTTACTTATCAATATAGAATTTAAAAATAATTCAATATTGCTTTGCAAATTCTATTTTGATGTTATAAAGAATTGATTTTCTACAAATAAATAAAAGACTAAAAATATTAAACTCAAAAAGTTAACATTTCAAAACTGATCCTAGGTTTTCCAATAATACCACCCTTTAAAATGTGAAAAGCCACAGTATGTGCTGGCTTTTAAATAATGTGGCGGCGGCCTACTCTCCCGTGCGCCGCGCCTGCCCGCCTGTGGCGGGGCGTACCAGTACTCCGCCACGGCGGACAGGCATCGGCGCTGCAGGGCTTATCCGCCCCGGCGGATCGGGATGGGAAGAGGTGGATCTGAGATCATCTTAGTAATGGAGACCCCCGGAAACGCCAAAAGCCAGCTTTGCGGGCTGGCTTTGTGATAATGTGGCGGCGGCCTACTCTCCCGGGTGTAACCCCAGTACCATCGGCGCTGCAGGGCTTAACTTCTCTGTTCGGGATGGGAAGAGGTGGGACCCCTGCGCTG
>NZ_JBGTCA010000508.1:0-6521 GCF_041749095.1 Aquiflexum sp.
CATACTCCATCTGAAGGTTCTGTCGGAAGGAATTGACATTGCCATTGATATCCGCATCGAAGATGGCTTTGGTCAGATCGTTCATATAAGTGGCCATATTGTATTCATTGCCATACAGTTCCGAATCTACCATTCTTTGTAAGGTGTTTGGATGGGTCAGATGGGCCAGTACATTTTTCTGGGAGCCCAATACCTGCTGATGGATTTTAGGATCTTCAGATCCTGAGAAAAAGTCAAAACCTCTTCTCTGTTTTGCCAGGTAATTGATCAGGTCATTAGGAATGTCATAGGCATTCGGGGCAAACATATATTTGTTCAAAGCTGTCATTGCCCTTTTTTGATCCTCAAGACTTACAGGAGTGTAAGGTTGTGTTGCACCTTCCTGTCCTGCCATCGCCCTATCGACATACACACCACCAATAAACCTTGACATAACACCCCCTGCAGTGCTGTATTGATTCATCAATACCCTATATGCCTGTGTCAACTCCTGATAAGATTCTCCGTCTTTGGTGTATTTCTCTTTGATCCCCTTCATGAGATTTTTAGAAGTTTCCATTAAGTGTATCGAATATCCAATCTGATCATTGGAAAGGTCTCCGATCATCACTCTTGGATCAATGGCTTTACCCGGTGATCTCATGTCATCGGCATCATTGCCGAAAATCAATTCAGGTTGGGTGGATTTGGCCAAAATAGCATCCAGTTCATTTGGATTCTTTACAGGCTTATATCCAAATTCAATTGCCCAAACATCATAAAGACCTACTGTGGTAGTGAAGTAATGTCCCTGAGTTTCTTTATTAGGAGAAAGGTTGATTGCCAGGTAGTCCATGACAGAACCTGTCAAGGCCTTACCCTGAATAAAGTTTTTGTCTGCCAATTGTGCCGGTGAATACAATTGGGAAGCTTTCATATTGTGGTTTAATCCCAAAGTATGGCCCACTTCATGCATCAACAATTCCGCCATGGCTTCCATTTTCATCCCTTCCATTTCAAGGTCGGAGGCACCACTTGCACGTAGAAACGCCTGACCAAACATCACGTTATTCTGCAGATGCGACCCTACAGTACAGAAATGTCCGTTATGCCACGTACCATATTCACTCTCAGTTGCGGTTTCCTCACCGAAAAGTCTGTCGTAAACCACCCGATTGGTATGGTACACAAACTCCAACATGATGTCAGATCCTAAAATCTGACCTGTTCTTGGATTGACGAAACTTGGGCCATAGCCGCCAAATGGAGGATTGGGTGAACTGGTCCATCTTAACACATTGTACCGGATATCGCCGGCATCCCAATCTGCATCATCCGGTTGGATCATAACTTGCACCGCATTTTTAAATCCTGCTTTTTCAAAAGCTTTGTTCCATTCCAATACCGCATTCATGATTGTTGGTCTCCATTCAAGGGGCGTAGAATTCTCTATCCACCATACTATCGGCTCGATTGGTTCTGAAACAGCAGCATTTGGATCCTTTTTCCTCAAATCCCATCGATGGATCAAATCCCTAAATGGCGTTGGACTGCTTGAGGTCATGTCAGTGACTTTGGTAGTAAAATAACCCACACGAGGATCATCAAATCGTGGTTCGTATCCATTGTCACTTAATTCTATCAAACTGTGGTAAACTTTTATGGATACGTTCCGACCGTCTGTTACCGCATCTGATCCACCATTTAGCACAGACGGATTTGAATAAACATACTCCACTGCCAAATCAGTGTTTTTTTCATAATTCCTGATTGCAATAACTTTTGTTTTTTCACTGTCCAGATTTCCTAATTTGAATGAGGTAGGAGACTCTCCCGGAAAAGATGGTCTTTTGATCTGCGAAAATGTTTCCTTAAGAAATAGATTATCTGCTTTGATCAGTATAATACCTTTCTCAGCATCATCAAACTCTATTTTGGCACTTGCCATAATTCCTGAACTAATATTGGCATCTGCCGAACGGCTTAGTGGGTTATCAGCATCAAAGTAGTAAGCAGTGTTTTGACTTATGAATTCCACCCGATTAAAATACTTTTCAATTTTGAAGATTTTATTCTCCCCATAAGCCCCTCTAAAAGTACCCGCTTCAGTCACCCCGTCTCCCACTTGCGAGAAATAAAGGTATTCATTCCCCAATTGTTCTTTCTTGATCAGCATCTTCAATTCACCACTCGTGGTATCCTGATAGAAAGTAAATAGGCCCTCAAATTTTTGATGGCCTTTTACAGCATCTTCCAATTTTTTCTTTTCAGGTTTTTTTTCAGGTGCCGGAGTGGCAGTAGCTGTTGTTTGGGCTTTCTTTTTTCTCTTTTGTGCCTGTGCGTCGTTAACAGGCCCAAATCCTATAGCCAGCATCAATGTGGCTGAAAGGATAAATAGCTTTGTTGGTTTAATCATTGTTCTCTTTTAATTGAAATTTCTTTGAAATATACAAAAACTTTTAAGAGGAGTATAACTGTTTTTTGTTAAATAGACTTAAAGAAAATAATTGTTAGAAGTTGGGAGTCGGAAGTCCGAAGTTGACAGGTTGAACCTTTGAGGTCTATTTTAGACCTCGAAGGTTTTAGTAGAAGGACTTTGATTTCAGGTTTTCTATTGTATTAAACGTGGAATTAAGCTTTAAGACCTTCGGGGTTTTGAAAGCCCCAAAGGTCGAGGATCGCAACCTTTGAGGTCATTTTTAGACCTCGAAGATTTTTTTAAAATCAAGCAAAATTGGTCAGTGGATATCAGGCATCTTCAACTTCCAACTTCGGATTTGAACATTGCCTACTGAACACTGCCTACTGAACACTGAAAACTGCCTCACTTTTTCTCCAACTCAGCTTTCATCTCGTCAATATTCAAGATGTTTGAGATCTGGGATTTTTCTATATCCCTGAATTTTTTGAGTTGAATATCAATTTGTCTTGTTATTTCAACCCTTACTTCTTCTGCCCCATCTGTAGGTCTGAACTCTCCGGTGCCCACAATGGAATTCAAATGGGCCAGCTTGTTGTTCAATCTGATCGGATAATTCAAGGGATCCTGACCACTCCTATTTTGTGTTTGATAAAGCTCTTTTTCAATGTCTGAAATGGCATTTACAATAGGTTCTATCCTTCTTTTTTGCCGTGGATTTTTCTGGACAATCGTATCGAGTTCAGCCCTATATTTTCTGATCAGGATAATCGTTTCATGGGTTTCGGTCAGTTTATCCCGGACTTTGAGCAGAAAATCATATTGCGCCTGAAGATCATCTTGACTTGATGGGTATCTCAAATCAGGAAGTACTTTAAAACGCTGATCCTGTGACTGACCATCTACGATTAACCTGACCATATAATCTCCCGGTACGACTTTCGGCCCTCTCAATGGTCCTGACCACATGATCATTCCTTCAAATCCTTTGGCATCAGGTATCCTCAAATTCCAATTGAATTCGTTGGACCCTGTTTTGTATTTTAAAGTATCTTCTTCAATTCCTTTTGATGAAAATTCCTTAATCAGATTCCTTTCATTATCATAGAATTCCAATCTGACTTCTTCTTTAGCATCCTCTTTCAAATGGTAATACACCAAAACCCCTCCTGGCCTGTTGGTTCCTGCAGTCTTGGATTCTTTTCTATCACCGTCCAATCTGTAGGAATCCTGCGGCTTGAATAAATGAAAGGGCTTACTCTCAATGTTATCTGACAATTGATGAATTACTGTCAGGTCATCAATGATCCAGAAACTTCTTCCTTGAGTGGCTGCGATCAGGTTGTTTTCCTTAATGGTAAGATCAGTGATCGGAACTATCGGAAGGTTTAATTGGAATGGCTGCCAAGATCCGCCATCATTGAAGGAAATGTACATTCCTGTTTCGGTACCTGCATATAGAATCCCTTTTTTGGCCGGATCTGCACGGACTACCCTAGTGAAATGCTGGGCATCAATCCCACTGACGATCTTCGTCCAGGACTTCCCATAATCAGATGTTTTGTATAAGTAAGGTGCAAAGTCACCGTTCTTATAGGAAGTTGCAGCTATATATAATCCCCCTTCTTCAAAAGGATGTCCTTCCATACTATTGATCTGGATCCATTCCGGAAGATCCTTGGGAGTGACGTTTTCCCAAGTCTTCCCATTGTTCACAGAAACATGTAAAAGGCCATCATCCGAACCTGCCCAAAGCACTCCTTTTTTCAAAGGAGATTCAGTAGCGGTGAAAATGGTACTGTAATATTCTACAGATGTATTGTCTTTTGTAATTGGTCCTCCGGAAGGGCCTAGTTTTTCTTTGGCATTTCTGGTCAGATCAGGACTGAATGTCTCCCAAGTCTGTCCCCCGTTTGTTGATCGATGGAATAGGTTGGATGTAGTGTACAATACCTTTGGATCATGAGGTGAAAAGAAAATAGGAAAATTCCACTGGAAACGGTATTTCATTCCCTCTGCACCATGTCCCATTGGGTTGTCCGGGTAGACGTTCACATTCCTTCTCGCTCCGGTTCTATGGTTGAGCATTTGTAGCAATCCCCCATAATTTCCACCATAGACTACATCATTGTCAGTAGGATCTACAGCCAGCCAGCCGCTTTCACTTCCTGCACTTACTTCCCAATCATTTTCAGTTATACCAGCACCTTCATTTCTGTGGTTGATACGCATGGTGGAATTATCCTGCTGTGCACCATAGATTCTGTAAGGAAAATGGTCATCTGTAGTCACCCGGTAAAATTGCGCCGTGGGGTGATTCATGTAAGTAGACCAAGATTCACCACCATCAAAGGAGACCTGTGCGCCCCCATCATCAGCGATGATCATTCTCTGATTGTCCTTCGGGTCAATCCACAGATCATGGTGGTCACCGTGTGGTGCATTGGATCCCGTAAAGGTTTTTCCGCCATCCGTTGATTTGTGATAGCTTACATTCATGACATAGACTGTGCTGTCACTTTGGGTATCAGCATAAATTCTGGTATAATACCACGCCCGCTGTCTCAGGTTTCTGTCCTCATTTGTTTTTTCCCAAGTTTCTCCCCCATCATCTGATCTAAAAACACCACCATTAAGGTTCTCGATTATGGTCCAAAGTCTGTTTGAATTCAATGGGGAAACAGTAATACCCATGATGCCTAAAGTCCCTTCTGGCAAACCCTTATTTCGGGAGATTTCTTTCCAATTTTCTCCACCATCCTTACTCTTGAACATTTTGGAATCAGGTCCACCGCTTTCCAAGCTATAAGGTGTCCTTTTGATATCCCAAGTGGTTGCATATAAGATATTGGGATTGTTTGGATCAAGAATCAGATCAACGGCACCGGCCACTTTGCTGGCAAAAAGTTTTCTGTCCCAGGTTTTGCCACCGTCTGTAGATTTGTACACCCCACGCATTTCAGTTGGTTTGAAAATGTCGCCTAATATTGCAGCATATACAATGTCCGGATTGGTTGGATGAATCCTGATCCTTGAAATAAAGCGGGATTCCTCCATTCCCAGGTGTTCCCAGGTTTTACCGGCATCTGTGCTTTTCCACATACCGTAACCATAGGAAACATTTCCACGGACAGTTTTTTCACCACCTCCTACATAAATGATATTGGGATCAGAATCGGCTACCGTAACAGCACCTATGGATCCACCGAAGAATCCATCTGAAATATTCCCCCAGGTTTTACCCCCGTCGGTGGTTTTCCATACCCCACCACCTGTGGCCCCGAAATAAAAAGTATTTTTTTCTGATGCTACACCTGCAACAGCAGCGGCCCTTCCTCCCCTATGGGGGCCTACCATCCGCCATTGCACTGCATCATATATTTTTTCATTGTAGGATTGGGACCACCCTTCTATTTGAAAACCAAAGGAAAAGAGCAGTCCAAAAACCAATATCAAACGTACTGTATTTTTCATAGCATGAAGTTTAGATTAGCGTATTGAAATTTAAGGGTAATACATCTGAATTAATTGAAAAAAGTGACCATTGGAGTTTATTTGGTCTAAAGCAAAAAAGGCCTTCCGAATTCGGAAGGCCTTTATATTTGTGTAATTATATTTTATGCTTGAGCAGGAACTATGCTTACATAGGACTTGCCGTCATATCTTTTTCTAAATTCTACCTTGCCATCTGACAGTGCAAATAAAGTATGGTCTTTTCCAAGACCTACATTTTCACCTGGATGATGTTTGGTTCCTCTTTGTCTTACGATGATATTTCCGGCAATGACTGCCTCTCCACCGAATTTTTTAACACCCAGTCTTTTGCTATGGGATTCTCTTCCGTTTCTGGAACTACCGACACCTTTCTTATGAGCCATGATTTTATACGTTTAGGATTTCGGGGAAATCTTATAAGGTAATACTTTCGATTAATACTTTTGTAAAGTCCTGTCTGTGACCGTTTTTCTTTTTGTAACCTTTTCTTCTTTTCTTTTTGAAGACGATTACTTTGTCACCCTTTACATGATCAAGAATTTTTCCTGATACCATGGCACCTGAGATGGTTGGTGCCCCTATTGATACTGTACCGTTGTCATCTGCCAACAATACCTCATCAAACTCC
>NZ_JBGTCA010000509.1:0-1964 GCF_041749095.1 Aquiflexum sp.
GGCGGGAAAAACAACGTCTTTTTATATGATTGTTGGGCTAATTAAACCCAATGAAGGGCAGATTTTTTTGGACGACCGGAATATCACCAAACTTCCCATGTACAGAAGGGCAAAATTAGGAATTGGGTATTTGGCCCAAGAAGCATCTGTATTCAGAAAGCTTTCTGTTGAAGAGAATATTCTTGCTGTACTGGAAATGACCAAGATGACCAAAGTCGAAAGAAAGGAAAAAATGGAGAGCTTATTGGAGGAATTCAGTTTGACCCATGTGCGGAAGAATTTGGGTGTAGTTTTGTCCGGTGGGGAAAGGAGGAGGACTGAAATTGCACGGGCATTGGCAGTGGATCCAAAATTTGTGCTTCTTGATGAACCTTTTGCCGGGGTAGATCCGATTGCTGTGGAAGAAATCCAAGGGATCGTAGCCAAACTCAAAACCAAAAACATCGGCATCCTCATTACCGACCACAATGTCAATGAGACCCTATCCATTACTGATAGGGCATACCTGATGTTTGAAGGTCAATTACTGAAAGCAGGTACTGCTGAAGAATTAGCGGCAGATGAACAGGTCAGAAGGGTTTATCTTGGCCAACATTTTGAACTTAAACGAAAGGTTTTTAACTGATGGAAGTTGTCAACTCTTTTATGACCTGGATTTTTAAAAACCGTATAGGTCAGATCCAAAATTTCATGAGATACCCCACTGAGTCTCAAAATCAGATATTTGATGAGCTCATCACTGCGGCAAAAAGAACAGAATTCGGGAAGAAATATAATTTTGGAGACATCCGTTCTTATGAGGATTTTGCGGATCAGGTTCCGGTCCATGACTATGAACAGATGAAGCCCTACATCGAAAAAACGATGAGAGGAACCCAAAATGTCATTTGGCCAACCGAAATAGAATGGTTTTCAAAGTCTTCGGGAACTACAGGTAGCAGGAGTAAGTATATACCTGTTTCGCAGGAATCTCTGGAAGAATGCCATTTCAAAGGCGGGAAGGACATGCTTTCCCTGTATGTCAACAACTATCCGGAAAGTAAACTTTTTACCGGCAAGGGTCTTACGATAGGAGGAAGTCTGGCAAAAAACCCATTGAACGGTGATAGCAATATTCAGGTAGGAGATATTTCTGCGGTGATTACCCACAATCTGCCCATCTGGGTGCAGTTTGCAAGGACACCCAATCTGGAGATAGCACTGATGAGTGAATGGGAGTCCAAAATTGAAAAGACCGCTCTTGAGGTCATGGATGAAAATGTCACGAGTATTTCCGGTGTGCCCACTTGGACGATAGTATTGCTCCAAAGGATCATGGATCTCAAAGGGGCAAGCAACATTTTGGAAGTTTGGCCCAATCTCGAAGTGTTTTTTCATGGAGCAGTTGCATTTGGTCCATACAGGAATTTATTCAGGGAGTTGATTCCCTCAGACAAAATGCGGTATGTGGAAACCTATAATGCATCGGAAGGATTTTTTGGGATTCAGGATCAAAAGGATTCAGAGGAATTGTTATTGATGCTGGATTATGGGATTTTTTATGAATTCATTCCTATGGAAGAATGGGAAAAAGAAGATCCTAAAGTCATTCCTTTGTCTGAAGTTGAAATCGGGAAAAATTATGCGATTTTGATCTCAACCAATGGAGGACTTTGGAGATACAAAATCGGAGATACTGTCAAATTCACCAATACCTATCCGTATAGGTTAAAAATATCGGGGAGAACCAAACATTTTATCAATGCATTTGGCGAAGAAGTGATAGTGGAGAATGCTGAGAAGGCAGTTCAAAAAGCTTCAGAATCAACAGATGCCCTTATTACAAATTTCACAGCAGCGCCTGTTTATTTTGGTGATTCCAAAAGCAAAGGAGCACATGAATGGGTTATTGAATTTAAAAAATTACCCTCAGATCAGGAAAGGTTCATCCAAATACTGGACAGTACTTTAAGGGAAATCAATTC
>NZ_JBGTCA010000510.1:0-3632 GCF_041749095.1 Aquiflexum sp.
ATACAAATCTTTTATTTTTCTTGTCTCAAAGTTTTCATGAGCGCTTCTATATTTCCAAGAACCAGCATTCATGCGGATAGGTGTGGTCAGCCAATTTTCAACAACGGGATTAGAAGGAGAGATACGTAAATCAATAAACACCTTCTCCTTGCCTGCCTGTGTAAAATACCACCCTAGAGATTTCTGAACCGGTAGTAGGGTATCGGCTTTAAGTTCGCCCCAATAGCCATCAGGCTCCAGTTCCCTTGCCTGGAATGTACCTTCATAACACTCAAAGGCAATCCCATAGTACCTCTCACCAAGCTTTTGGTGCAAATTATAACCAAGTGTTTTATCTTCCGGACTATGTGCAATATGAACATTGTGTTCCCAAATCATAATCTTGGTGCCCGGTCTTTCTTCCATGATATAAAATACGTTTTGTGCTGAATACTCATCCCGCCCCATCCTTTTTGAAGAAAAAGCAGGAGGTATATCTGTCACGTTAACATATAGCCCCTGTTCCATCACTTCGAGGTATTTATAGGTCTGCTTCCATTCATTCAGGGATGAAGAAGTGACCAACTTGTTTTTGTTCGTGGTAAAATAGCTTAATAACGCCTGCAAGGGAATAAAAGCTGATTGTAAAACGCCTTGATCTAGCCGCGCAGGCCACTTTTCGTCTTCACTGGCCAACACCCGAAAGAGCGAATCCGTGAAAGCTGCTTTTTCCGGAGCGTATTTATTAATATAATCCAGCACCTTTTCCCTTCCTGTTCCCTGAGTACTTATTACTTCTATCCCATAAAACCGTATTTTCTTTTCATCCGGCACTTTTTGATTATAAGCCCTCATCCAATCCAGCATGGCTGAAAATTCTTCTGTATCCCAGGCCATTATCCCCTATCCTGTGAGTACCTTAGCCCGGTCTCCTTTGCCAGTGAGAATGTAGTCGTTAATAGGTTGGCAGTCTGAGTAACTGGCTTCAAGGGCAAAGGCTGTATAGTCCATCTGTGTTACCAGAAACTCCATCAGGCGGTGCTTGATCTGGAAAAACTCCTTCGTACCGTGTGTGGCTTCTCCAAGGCCAACTATCTGTACATCCTGAAGTATTTTTTTCAGGGGTAGTAAGTCTGAAAAATCATTTCCCGCTTCTATGTATTTAACAGGAATGGAATGTTGCTTGAGCCAGACTGTAACTACTTCGGTGGTATCCTGGGCAATGCCAATATTTGCTAAGAACAAGACACCTAGCAAACAGAAAATGATTTTTGCAGATCGTTTCATAACATTGATTTGGGGTGGATGTATAAAGGTTATCAATTTTGAATATAAAATTATTAAAAAGTCGGAGTCAGGTTTTAGCACAATTGTTCCCAATAGTCAAAAAATTGTATCATCATTGTTCAAATAGGAATAAATCTGTCATCCCTAGTATTCAACATTACTAAAAATGTTCAGAAAGGGTAATGACATCAGGTTTCTCGTCATCCCGAGTCCCCAACATTTTTAAAATGTTCAGAAAAGGAATGACATCAAGTTAACCTTTAGGCAGCCGTCATTCTGAGGTACGAAGAATCTCCTAAGCCTCAGGTGAGAGACTCTTCCTTCGTCAGAGTGACGGCCCCAACATTTACGTCATTGGTAGGCACGAAGGATCTCCAGAGGTTCTATTTATGTTTAAATTTAGCATTTTCGGATCCTCATGAGATGCTTCCTACGTCATGACGGCTGCTCCGAATTATGTCATTGGTAGGTCATTACCTATATTCCAAAAAAAAAAGCATGCAAAATAGAAGTGCCTATTTGACCTAAAATTGATCATCAGGTTTGTTCAACTTTATTCTTACGAATAGCTGCAACATATTCAGAAGGGGTTTGTCCATAAAAATTTTTGAAACATTTTGCAAAGTAGGTAAGGCTATTGAATCCTACTGCATAAGCCACCTCACTGATATTTCCTGCTTGCTGCTCCATCAAGTTGGCAGCTTTTTTGAGCCGGAAGGTGCGGATCAGATCACCGGGAGATTGATCGGTAAGTGATTTCAACTTACGGTGAAGGTGTACCCGGCTAAGACCAAGTTCACGACCGAATAAGTAAAGGTCAAACGAAGGGTCGGCTACATGGGCTTCCAATATCCCCATTACTTTTTGTAAAAATTGCTCATCGACAGAATTGACATCAGTTTCCATAGGATCCAAAGATATAGAGCGGCTGAATCGCTCCCTCAACCGTTTGCGGTAGGCCACTTGATTAAGTACCCGCAATTCCAATTCCTTAATGCTAAAAGGCTTGGTCAGATACTCATCCGCTCCGATTTCCAAACCTGCCATTTTGCTGTCAATGTCTGCTTTTGCTGTCAATAGAATTACCGCTATATGACTGGTGCGGACATCCGTCTTCAGCCGTTGGCAGAGATTGATCCCATCTAAGCCAGGCATCATTACATCACTGATGATCAAGTCAGGTCCCAATTCCAATGCCTTTTTCCACCCAATATTCCCATCCCTTGCCTCATAAATAGCAAACTCAGCCGGTAGGCTATTTTTAATAAAATGACGGAGATCGGCATTGTCCTCTATTACCAATACAATAGTTTGGTCTTTTTTAGGTTTTTGCTCTTGATCACTTTCAATGGATAATTCAGATAAAAATTGGGATTTCTGACATGATTGTTCCTCTTTATTGAAAAATATTTCCTCCTGAGGTTTTGACTCCGGAACCTCGATAACCTGAAAGGGAAGAACTATCAGGAATTGACTTCCTTCACCGGATATACTTTCCACGCTGATAGTGCCTCCCTGCAGTTCTACCAATTCTTTGGTAAGCGCTAACCCGATACCTGTCCCTTCAAATGTTCTGGTCGCAGAAAGGTCAGCTTGAAAAAAGCGTTCAAACACACGGGAAATTAGTTCTTTAGGAATGCCAATACCGGTATCCCGGACGGAAATACTCAACCATGCTGTTGCAGAATCATGCCGCTCTTCTTTTATTTCAAGTGTTACCTCACCACCTGTTGGCGTGAATTTGCAGGCATTGGAGAGCAGATTTGAAAGGATTTTCTCCAGTTTATCCTCATCGAACATTACCCACAGCGACTCCATTGGTAGAATAAACCTATATTGTAATCCCTTGTTTTCAAATAAGGAAGAGAATGAGCTAGCCATCAAGGTTAAATACCCCACGATTTCTCCAGGTTTAAGTTGAAGGTGCAATTTGCCCGCTTCCAAACGTGAAAGATCCAAGAGCTGATTGACCAACTGAAGCAACCGATCGGCACTTCGGTGAATAAGCTTATAGCTCAAAATCCTATCTGCAAGAGGCTTTTCCTGCCGTAAAAAATCCTCCACAGTACCCTGTATCAGGGATAATGGCGTACGGAATTCGTGGGATATATTGGAGAAAAAGCGGGATTTGAGGGTGTCCATCTCCCGTAGCCTTTCTGCCTCCACCTGCTGGATACGCATGCTTCCCTTAAGCCTCTCCCGTCGGACAATCTCCCGTTGTGCAAGCAATAAGCCCATCAGAAATAAGAAACTATAACCTACATAAGCCCACCAGGACCCCCACCATGGGGGAAGGATGCTGATGGTGACTGATGCTCCTTCTTCATTCCATAACCCGTCATTATTGGAAGCCTTCACCCGGAAAG
>NZ_JBGTCA010000511.1:0-10049 GCF_041749095.1 Aquiflexum sp.
ACCGACTTTTGGGTTACCTACAGCTTTGTGGATAGCAGGAGAAAGTTTGCACATTTCACCGAAATGGTACAGCCCGGCTTCGCTCCCCGCCACAATGGATCAATAGTCGTCAAGCATTTTATTGCCCCTTTAAAATCCCAATTGGGGGTTTCGCTGAGTGCCAATGATGGCTATACCTATGAGAACCCAAACCTACCGGGTCAGATGAATTCAAAGACCAAAAGCTTTCAGGATTTGAGTTTGGGCTGGAGCTTTCTGCCCAAACCAAACCTGATCATCCATTTGGCCTGTTCCAATGTTTTGGGCAGAGACAATATTTTCGGATACCAATATGCCAATGAGCCCAATGAAGTTGGGGTCTATGGAGGAAACCCAATCAGACTTCAGGCTCCCAGATTTCTTTTTTTGGGAATCTTCCTGACACTTTCAAAAGACAAAAACGCAAATAATTTAAACAACTTATAAACTATAGAAACCATGAAAAAGTACAGTCTAGCAATTATCGTTATGATGCTGATTTCTTTGATGACACAAGCATCCAATGAAGATTATGAAAAAGCCATGCTCAAAGAGCTGCAAAACATGAAAACCGCCGTCAGTCCCGAAGATCTAAAAAAGGTTGCCAATGGCTTTGTCCGAATTGCCCAGACAATGCCGGAGGAATGGCTACCGGATTATTATGCAGCCCTTGCCTTGGCCAATGCCGGATTCAGAAGTGAAGGTGGGGCAAATGTAAAGGATCCTCTTTTTGACCAAGCCAAAAAACATGTGGATAAAGCTTCCAAAATTTCTCCCAACAACTCAGAAATTGTGGCCCTGCAAGGTTTTATTACGATGGGAGAACTGTCTGTTGACCCAAATTCCCGAGGCCAGCATTTGTCAGGTGTGGCCATGCAGACCTTTGGTAAAGCTGTTGAACTCGACAGACAAAACCCGCGGGCAATTATGATGTTGGGACAGATGGAGTTGGGTATGGCCCAGTTTTTTGGGCAGGGACCGGAAAAGGGGTGTGGATTGATCAATTCAAGTTTGGAATTGTTTGAAAAAGAAGCTGCCACCAAAGAAGAAGGGACTTTTCTGCCTACTTGGGGAAAGGAAATGGCACTTCAGATCAAACAGAATTGTCAGTAGCAGATTTTGACCTGCCAGGTTTTGAAAACCTGGCAGGCCTAAATTTTGGAAAGAATTTCCTCATTCTTTAGCTTTAACAAACACTAATTTTATGGTACAACTCACCAAATCCAAGAGTGTCCTTTATCATTTATATCCAGGGATATTGATCACCATTGGGTTCATATTGATTACTCCAATAATGGTCAGAAATGGTTTCCCGCCCCAACTGAGTATGCTGGTTTGTATTGTGATGGTCGCAGTTCCTGTTTTTATTTTTCATTTGATTCAGGCAAAAAAAGGTGAAAACAGAGCTAAAATAATTCAATTAAACGGGTATCGGGAAAAATTACCAACAGGCAGATTGATGCTTTACACCTTAGGCCTATTGGTTTTTGCTTTTTTGATGTGGGGACTTTTCCAACCTATCGACCATTTCCTCACAGAGCATGTGTTTTTCTGGTTACCGGACTGGTACACGGTTCAGGATTTTGAAGGATATTCTAAGGACATCATCAAAGTCACTTTGATTGCCAATCTGATTCTGAAGGGTATTTTGGCACCGTTAATTGAAGAGTTTTACTTTCGTGGGTATTTGTTGCCAAGAATGGAAGTTTGGGGGAAATGGGCATTCGTAGTCAATGCGGTTTTGTTTTCTCTTTATCATCTTTGGCAGCCTTATATATATTTGACCTTGATAGCCGCTTTGCTTCCGATGACTTATCTCGTTTGGAAGACCAAAGACCTGAGATTGGCAGTTTTAACCCATTGCTTGCTCAATATCGTTGGCGCATTGCTTTCCTTTAGTCTTATTCTTTCTTGAATGATTTATAGAATTTAAATTTATTTTCTTTGGATATCAAAATCTTCACCAACATGCTCCACAAAAACTTATATAGTTCAGATCGGATTTTTTCATCATTGTGGAGGTTTGTTTTATTGAACTTTTCGATAGCATTGTTTTTAATGTTATTATTCTGCCCCAATTGTTTTACTTCCATTGAAGGCCTTAAAAATATCTTCCCGGACTTTTTATTCTCTTTTCTTGTATCGAGTACTTTGAGTTTTGGGGGTTATTGGACTGATACCTTGCTCGACAGTCGGTTACCTTGGGTAAAATATCCAATGGCGAGGTTGTTGGTAACTGCCGTGGCGTACTCTTTTTATTGCTTTTTTTTCAGCTTTATCATTGTCTTTATTGTAGTCTATCTCAAAGGTCAATTTGAATTATCAAATATTCCCTGGAAAGCCCTACTATTATATACCAAAACTCCGATCATTATTGGTCTGAGCTTTATGGCTTTTTTCACAGCCCGCTCTTGGTTATATGAATGGAGGAATACAGCGATAGAAGCAGAACAACTGAAATCAGAAAACATCGCCAGCCAATACCAATCACTCAAAGACCAATTGAATCCTCATTTTCTTTTCAATTCACTTAATGTACTGAGTAACCTTGTTTATGAAAGTGCAGACAAGTCCGCTGAATTTATTCAGCAATTGTCCAAAATTTACCGGTATGTGTTGGAGGTACAGCAGGAAGAATTGGTAGGATTAGAAAGGGAAATTGGGTTTGCAGAGAACTACCTGAACCTGCAAAAAATCAGATTTGAAGGAAGTCTGGAATATTATATCGACTTACATCAGTTAAAGGGGCACTACCTCCCTCCTCTCTCTCTTCAACTGCTATTGGAAAATGCCATCAAACACAATATTGCAAGTCTGGAGAAACCGCTAAAAATCATGATTGAACAAACAGATGGCAATTTAATTGTGCGCAATATTCTTCAACCTAAATTGACTAGGGAGGAATCAAAGACTGGAATCGGCTTACCGAATATCAAAAAGCGTTATGCTCTTTTAAGTGACCAAAACCCAAAAATCATCGAAACAGAAAAGGAATTTATCGTAGAACTTCCCTTGCTAAAACTCAACGGAGCATGAATATATTATTGATAGAAGATGAAAGACCGGCTGCCAATAGAATGAAGCAGCTTACTTTGGAACTGCTTCCCGGGGCAAATATCTTTGGACATTTGGACAGCATCACTTCGGCAGTCGAATGGTTGCAAACCAACCCTGCCCCCGATCTCATATTCTGTGACATCCAATTAGCAGATGGACTTAGTTTTGAGATTTTCGAAAGGGTAAAGGTCAGTTCACCAATCATCTTCACTACAGCCTTCGACCAATATGCCATCAAGGCTTTCAAACTCAACTCAGTTGATTACCTCCTTAAACCCATAGATCCCAAGGAACTGGCCGGGGCCATAGACAAATTCAAAAACCAAAAAATCAAATCCACCATTGATCTCAGCCAAATCCAAGACCTGCTACAGCCAAGACAACAGGAATTCAAATCCAGGTTTATGGTCAAAATCGGTGAGAAAATCCAATCTGTGCTGGCATCAGAGGCTGCGTATTTCATGAGTGAGGAGCGGGTGACTTTTTTGCAGACTTATGAAGCAAAACGCTACATTCTGGATTACACCCTGGATCAATTGGAAGAAATGCTTGACCCCAAAAAGTTTTTCCGGCTCAACCGAAAATACATATCCTCTTTTGAAGCCATTGCCGAAATCCACACCTATTCCAATAGCCGCCTAAAAATCAAGTTGGCCAATTGCAGCGACAATGACATTCTGGTCAGCAGGGAAAAGGTCGGGGGGCTGAAGGAGTGGTTGGATGGATAGAGGGGGAAGGATGAAGGATGAGGGAGGAAGGATGAAGGACACGTCGTCATTGCGAGGAGCACTTCAATTTAACTTTTCATTTAAAATAATCCTTCGTGCGACGTGGCAATCTCTTACGGAGGATTTCTATGAATTCCTCCTACGTCATAAAGAATGGAAACTTACTTTGGGTTGTTTCTAGACTGAAGAATAAAGTATGTCTTTGAGTCACAAAGACTTTTTAGAAATCATATTTTGTCCTGAACCTGCTAAACCTTCACACAATCCTCCGAAAGAAATCTTCTGACCAATAGTAAAAATATCCGATAATTTACCTAGTCGACTAGTAAAAATATCGGGTAATTTACCTAGTGGACTAGTAAAATTATCGAAAATGACACTGTTTACCTGAATCAGGATTATTAAAAAAAATCAATCTTTTTAAAAATTAGTTTTTATTTTTAACAAAACTTGATTAACTTTTTAGTCTGAAATTCGGGTTCTTATGAAACGCACTCTTTTGGCTTTTATTATTCTAAATCTTTTTTGGAACTGCGCTCCATCCAGTGAAAAAAGAATGGATTATAGCCAAATTACACTTTCGATGGACACAGTTATGGTAGATTCAAAAGATGAGATTCTTTTTTTAAAAGGTGACTTGATGATATCTGACCTTTCTGCTGACAATCAATATCTGTATTATTTAAACCCCATGGGCCTGACTTTGGAGATTGTCGATCTAAATCAGTTGGAGTTTGTCAGGAGGATTTCCTATGAGGAGGAGGGACCAAATGGACTGGGCAGGTTTCCTATGCAATTTCAGGTATTACAGGATGAGCAGGTTTTTATTGGAAGTTTTACCCATAGGGGAATTTTTGATCTGGAAGGGGTTAAGGTAAAAGATTTAAATTTTAAAATGGATGAGCTACGAGGTGATGATATGCCACCGGGATATGTTGAAAAATCCCTGAGGACAGATCCCAGAGACCAATACAAACTTTTTTCTGTATTGAATGTTTGGGGTGACGGACTTAGTCTTTTTGGACTTATAGATACCCAAAAGAAAACCTTTCAAGATTTGCCCATTCCTGAATTTGATTACTTGGCAGAATTCCGGATGATTTTCTCCGATGGAGGCAACACCAGGGCTATCCTAGGTGAAGAGATGGGATTAACCGAATCGAACAATAAAATAATTTTATCTAACAATATAGGTTCAGATTTATATGTTCTTGATCTTGATACAGAAATTCTTAAGCATAAGCCAATAGCACATCAGGCCATTCCTTCCAGAAAATTCCTCAAAATACCACCCATTGTTGAATCAATGGAGGAATTCCAGGAACATATCCGCAAACTCAGAGAAGACATTAACTTTACTCCACCTGTATGGGACAAAGAAAACCAGGTTTACTATCGCTTTGCGTACTTTAAGAAAAACAAGGAATTGGATGGAAAGCAGGTACCTGATGGCGCTGAAGTATTTTTAATCGTGTTGGACAAGGACTTCTATTTAATCTCAGAAACCCCATTGGAAACATTTACAAAGATCCCCAGCCGCCACTTCGTCAAAGACGGCAAAATCTGGATTTTTGAAAATATGGAGGATGAAATGGGCTTTGTTAGGTTAACCCTCAGGTGATATTTTAATTGAATTAATAAAATTTAACCATTTTCCTGTAGTCAGGTTTTCTAATAATATGAAATATCTAGCAATACTATTTTTGATGCTTGGGTTTGCTTGTAGCCCTAGTGAAAGGGGTGAAAATCAAATTGATTATAAAATAGACACCGTGATGGTGGACTCCAAAGGAGGAATAATCATGGGAGCAACCAATCTTTTTTTAAGTGATTTTGACAATAATCTTACCACACTTTACCATTACAGCAGTCAAACCGCAGAAGTTGAAATAATAGATCTCGAGAAATTATCTATCAAGGAAAGGATCAAACTAGAAAAGGAGGGGCCAAATGGTGTAGGTGATGGTGTCTTTAGGTTCTATCTTTTGGGCGACAGCCTTTTTGTGTTTTCCAACTATTTCGGGTTGAATTTTTTAGACATTTCAGGCAAAAAAACGAAAGGGATAAAATTCACTAACTTCGAATTTTTCAAAGAACTGCAAGAAGAATCAGATCGCTTTTCAAGTAATTACACCTTTCTAAATTCAGCTTCCAAATTTATTTGTCCTGTTTATTCTTGGGGAAATGATTTTAAGTACCTCGCATTGGTAGACTTGGAAAAGGATCAGATGGACAAAATAGAAATTGAAGGATTAAAAGTAATCAACCACTTCAATGTTACCCTTAAGAGCGGTAACTCTCAGCGGTCTATTATTAAGCCTGTCTACTTGTTAAAGATCGATGACTTGGTTTATATCTCCAATACGGCAAACAATGAAATTTTCACTTATAATATTCAGACAGAAGATCTCAAAAAACTAACCATTGAAGCCGATAAACTGTCGGCGGGCAAATCTGGGACATACAAAAAAGAAACTGATGATTATGATGAGTTTGCTGAAATTATTGGAAGGATGGATTTTGAAATCGAATATCAATATCCGGTTAGAAATCCTTCAAATGGCAACTTCTACAGGTTTTCTATACAGAAGACAAGGGAAAAAATGGATGAAATCCCTGCAAAGTATGATATTCACCTCATCGCTTACGACAAGAATTTCCATTTGCTAAGCGAAACCAAAATCCCTGAAATGAACAGTATCCCGCAAGTTTATTTTTGGAAGAATAATAGTATTTGGCTCCATGAAAATGTTGATGACGAACTTGGATTTGTGAGGATGAGCATCAATTATGAATAACCCTCCAAGGGTTTCGAACCCTTGGAGGGTTTGCGAGAACCCAATTATCAAATCTTACCAAT
Source organism: Aquiflexum sp. (assembly GCF_041749095.1). GTDB lineage: Bacteria > Bacteroidota > Bacteroidia > Cytophagales > Cyclobacteriaceae > Aquiflexum. The sequence continues at coordinate 6,664 of NZ_JBGTCA010000511.1, forward strand.
CAAAATCTTTTACCATGAAAAATCTACTCTTTGCAATTTCAATGCTTTTTCTCTTTTCCTGCGGTGGAGGAAATGAGGAAAAATTAGCTGACGACTTCAGCAACATCACCTTTACCATAGACACTGTGATGGTGGATTCCAAAGGAGAGTTTCTTTTTTTACAAATGGGACTCCGTTGGTCGGATGTCTCTACTGATGGCAAATATTTCTTCAATTTTAACATCAATCAGCATCACCTTGAGGTGATTGATCTGGAAAAGCTTGAACTGGAAAAGATAGTACCATTCGATAAAGAAGGGCCAAATGGTACCGGTAGCCGTTTTGGACAGGTTCACAGCATTGGGAAGGATTCACTTTATTTCAGCAGTCTTTTTGACCATGAGATTTTTGATTGGAATGGAAAAAAAATAAAATCCAATACAACCAAAAATGTCACCTTTTCAGGCGATGGCTTTGGGGACAATGAAGCCTTGCCCATGCCGGTGATGTGGTCAAAAAATGCCGATCAGATTTTTGGGTTGGGAAGAAACTGGATGGAACCTGAAACCTCCTTTATCAAAATTGATTTTGCTGAAAAGTCTTTTCATCGAATGGAATTGCCCGCTTTTGATATCATGAAGGAATTTCATTATACCATGGAACAGCCAAAGGTCTGGTTTGGTCCTGAATATTTCACATCTATAGTGGGTGAAAAAGTCATGCTTTCCATTGCAGTGGCACATCCTATTTATACCTACAATATTTCCAATGGACAATTGGATCTTCATACCGCCCCTCTAGGACTGACCGCTGAAGAAAAATCCGCAAAACCGCCAAAACAGGTCCGCGGAATAGAAGAAAACCGAAAAGTAGATCAGATGCTGAAGGAACAGATAAACTTCATGCCCCCAATTTGGGATGAAAAAAATAAGCGGTTCTATAGGTTTTCCTATGAAGAAATCTTCCCTACGAATGGGGATGAATTTAATCTGGAGAGAAAGGCCAAAGTTTACTTGACCGCATTGGATGAAAATTTTTCTATCCTTTCGGAGCAAATAGTTTCTTCTTTAGAGTATATTCCTTCCAGAGCTTTTGTCAAAGAAGGCAATATTTGGATACCTGTTAATATCGATGATGAACTGGGCTTTGTCAGGTTTTCCTTCATGCCGTGATTCTAGGAATACTCATGCCATGACTTTGAGTCATGGCATGAATAACTGACATCAATTTTCACGTTTTTTAATGTCAACAAACAAAACTGACCTCAACCGTAAGGTCAGATATTTAATGTCACATTAAAATATTAAAAATTTAATGTCAATTGATTTGTTTGGTATTGATTTTAATGTCACATTTGTAACCTAACATTAAAATAATCAAATTTTAAGGTCAAAATATGGCATATTTGATCAATCCTGAAAGGACTAAACCTTGGAACAGTCTTCCGGAACTCCCAATTGAAGCGCAGTATTACAGAGACCTGGATATTTTTGAGCAATTGGGTGAAGCAAAGGCTGCCATAGCACGGTTGCAGGGTCGAAGTGCGGCGATACCCAATCAGGGAATGTTGATCAATACCATCAGTTTGCAGGAAGCTAAGGCTTCGTCTGAAATTGAGAATATCTTCACTACGGATGATGAGCTTTACAAAGCCTTTAGTGATGAAACCATCAAACAGGGCCCTGCCAAGGAAATCCTGCATTATCGGGAGTCCCTATGGAATGGACATCAATACCTGCAAGAAAATCCGCAATTTGATATCCCCTATTTTGAATTGATTTACCAAACCATCACAGGCATGAGTGATGGCATCAGGAAACCTTTTGCCCATACCTACATCCGACAGGGAGGTTCCGGCCCAAATGCAGGAAAAGCAGTATACACCCCTCCACGGGGAACAGGAGTGGTCGAAGCCAAAATGGAAAACCTGATCCAATTCATGAACGATGACAATGCTATCGATCCGATATTGAAAATGGCTATTGGCCACCTTCAGTTTGAGGCCATTCACCCATTCAGGGATGGCAATGGCAGAACGGGAAGACTGTTCAATATCCATTTTCTGACCCAAAAAGGACTTTTGGACTTGCCCATTTTGTTTTTGAGTAAATTTATTTTGGACAGAAAAGAGGATTATTATGCTTTCTTGGCCGGAGTCACCCAACGGGCTGCCTGGAAGGATTGGTTGGTTTTTATGATCAAAGCGGTGGAAAATACCTCCACGGATACCTACAACAAGATCAATGATATATTGGCTGCAAAGGACAGCATCCTACATGTTTTGGAAAATGAAACAGGTGTCAGCAGACCGGAATCATTGGTTGAAGCCATTTTTACCCAACCCTACACCAAGGTCAAACACCTTACCGACAAAAAAATCTATGCCGAAAACACCGCCCGCCAATACCTCAACCAACTCGCTGAAATGGGCATAGTCGAACGACGTGAAATCAGCGGTGGACATTATTATATGAATCTGGAACTGTACAGGATTTTGGGGGAGTGAAAGTTATTCGAAGGTTGTACCTTCGAATTCCTGGGTTTTGAGCCTCTGGCTCAACTCACTAAAGTCGAAAATTCCATACTCAGCATTCTGAAGTCGTAACCATCGTACAACCCAAAGTATTCATGCTATTACTTTGCATCCCGGCACGAGTTAACTAGTTTTCACATTGATTTTTTCCAAATTAAACTTATAGTGATTATATTGGTAATCAAATTGTTCTTTATGAAAAACTATATAATACTCCTCCTCTCAGTTCTTTTGTTCGCCTGTGGCGGAAATGAAACTGAAACCAAAACGGACTTTTCAAACATCACCTTCACTATGGACACAGTGGTGGTAGATCCCGGTAATGAAATTATCAACCTGAAGTATGGACTTTGGTCAAGTACCATGACTGCTGACAAAGATTTTCTTTACCTATGGAATATGGATGAATCTACCTTAGACAAAGTCAATATCAAAGAACTCCGATTGGATGAAAAAATCAAGTATGAAAAAGAAGGTCCTGATGGGGTAGGTTCCTATGTTGCTTGGATGAATATGTTAGACAATGACCATATTCTAATGGCCAGCTTTCAGGGTATGGGACTTTTTGATTTAAATGGTAAAAAATTAAGAAGTTATAAATTGGATAAAGATAAATTTGAAGGGGATAGTTTGGAAGATGGGGAGAGTTTCAACCGAAAGTCTATCATTACTGACGATGGAAATGTGATTTATGGATTGTTGGGCAATTGGACGAATGATAATCTATCCTTTGCCAAAGTAAATTTTCAGGACATGATGATCAAAAAGTATGAACTTCCTGGAATTGAGGAGTTGATAGATTATTCGGTGACAATGAAAGCAGACCAAATGATGATGATTTCCACTACTGACAAATCACTTCAAAGAGTTGGTG
>NZ_JBGTCA010000512.1:0-7468 GCF_041749095.1 Aquiflexum sp.
ATCTAATTAAATATTTCTTATTTTTTTTTAAAAATCACTTTTATATAAATAAATTTGTATTTTAAAAATAAATTTGTATTTTAAAAATAAAATAATGTATTTTGAAAAATATATCACCCCATTTATTAGATGAACCAAAAATTGCTGCTTGGCAAATCAATTCTTATTCTTGGAATTCTTTCCCTGGCAATATTCCTTTATGGCTTCTTTACAGAGGTTGGAATAGGGCATAAGGTCTTGTATTACTTTCTTACTATTTCATTATTTTTCAAATTGTTAAAAGTAGGTTTTGAATGGTACCACTATGCCGGATTGCCAAAACCACGGGACAAATCAGAAAAACCGAAATTACCATTAAAACCTTACACGGTGGATATGCTCACCACATTTTGTCCCGGTGAACCTTATACAATGTTAGAGAATTCTTTAAGGGCCTTGGTAGCAGTAAAATATCCGCATACCACTTACCTCTGTGATGAAGGTGATGATGCTTATGTGAAAAAACTCTGCGTCGAACTTGGTGTAATACACATCGCCCGTGATACCCATGAAAATGCCAAAGCAGGAAATATCAACAATGCCTTAAAACAAGCCACAGGTGAAATATGTGTAATTTTGGATCCAGATCACGCACCTTATCCGGATTTTTTAGACCATTTATTGCATCATTTCGATGATCCGGAAATAGGCTATGTACAAGTAGTCCAATCTTATGGCAATCAAAAAGAGTCTTTTATCGCCCAAGGAGCAGCTGAACAGACCTATATGTTTTATGGTCCTTATATGCAGGCAATGGGAGAATATGGGACCGCACAGGCAATAGGGGCCAATTGCACTTTTAGAAGGGAGGCACTTGATTCCATAGGAGGACATGCAGCAGGACTTACCGAGGACATGCATACTTCCATGCTGCTTCATGCCAAAGGTTGGAAATCTGTGTATGAACCGGTTATTCTATCGCGCGGGCAGGTTCCCAGCAGCATTTCAGCATATTACAAACAACAGATAAAGTGGAGTAGGGGAACATTTGATTTATGGTTTAATCTATTCCCCAAGCTTTTCAGTAAATTCACTTGCAGGCAAAAGTTGCACTATGGACTATTGCCTGTTTATTATTTGTTTGGCCTATTAGGATTAATCGATTTTGTAGTTCCTGTTTATTCCTTGTTTACCGGGGAATATCCATGGTTGATGGAACCCATGTTGTTTTTTATGTATTTTACACCATTTTTCTTTTTGAATTTAATATACAGGTATTTCGCCCAAGGATGGCTTAATCATCAGGAGGAAAAAGGATTACATTTGATGGGTGGAATTTTAAGGGTTGGGACTTGGTGGATATACATCATTGGCTTTGTTTACACCTTGTTTAATATTAAAGTACCTTACATTCCCACCCCAAAAGAACATACTACCAGAAGAGAGTTTTTATTGGGTTTACCAAATCTGCTGGTAGCTTTTATTTCTGTTTCTGCAGTAGTGTATGGCTTGTCCACAGATTGGCAACCTTATAGCATGTTGATGGCACTTTTTGCTTTGATCAATGCAGTGGTTTTATTTACTGCCTTCGCTATTGGACAGTCAACTTGGGTTTACAAATCGAAAAGTTCGGTGAATTCGTTTAGAGGCACCTTTGCTATCCAAAAAAAGAACCTGTCTTATCTTAAATTGAGCAGGATAGCATTTCATGTTGTCTTGATGCTCATGTTGAGTGCCACTTCTTTTTTTATTATTAGCTCATTCAAATTTGGAAACGATGAATACCTCGATCCAAAATTAAATTCACCAATTGAAAAAGAGTTGGGTGGATTCTACACCGGAATATACGATCCCAATTTTGATATCGAATCGGATATAGCCCTTATCCGTGATCTTGAATCCAAGGCAGGTCAACAATGGTCTATCATTTCTTCATACCTGGCATGGGGAGATGGCCCACTTCCTTTAGAAAAATGGCAAAAAATCATTGAACATGGGGCTATTCCCATGGTTACATGGGAACCTTGGTCTAATTTATTTGAGGCCTTTTCAGAAGTAGAAGACCTTAAAAACAACCGCAAGATTTTTAAATATATTGTAGGTGGTTATTTTGATTCCTATATCGATCAGATGGCAGAGGCATTAAGAGACCTCAATTCACCGGTTTTTTTAAGATTTGCGCATGAAATGGAGAATCCCATGTATTCTTGGTCCAAATCCGGGGGCAATACTCCGGAAGAATATGTAGAAGCATGGAAGTATGTACATTTCCGATTTGAAAAAGTTGGTGCACACAATGTTTCATGGGTATGGAGTCCATGGTCCACAGAGGGATTTGAATCCTATTTTCCTTATGGAAATGATAGTTCTTACACGCAATATGTTGACTGGATCGGGTTAACAGCTTTGAATTATGGTTTGGCAAGTGAAGACCAAAACTCAAGAAATTTTGATAAAATTTACTCACCATTTAAAGAACAAATTGAACAAAAAGGCATTAACCTCCCAGTCATGTTAGCTGAGTTTGGCTCTACCTCTTATAGTGGAGAAGGTAAGAAATGGGTGCATGAATCCCATCAAAAAATCAAAGCGAAACATCCTGAAATCAAGGCCACAGTGCTTTTTTACAGTGATATAGATAAGAACTGGATAACCGATTGGCGGCCGGTAGATAATGGGGGTTTTATTAATTGGACTTTTGATCTGAATAATATTGGAGATGGCTTTGCTGGGTTTGATTTAATTAAGCAAAGAAATTATTTGGTTAAACTTGAGGTGCTGCCAAATGATGAAATTGTCCCAAAAATGTTAAAAACCGAAAATGAATATCATCAGCTTTGGGTGGATGGTCAGCCGTTTTACATCAAAGGTATCTGTTACAATACTGGACATGACTGGGAAGAAGGATTTAATCCATTGTCCAGAAAACAACTGGACACGGACTTTCAATTGATCAAAAATATGGGGGCCAATACCATCAGAAGGTATGAACCCGGCATTTATGACAGAAATATCCTACGAGCTGCCTCAGAACATGAATTGAAAGTAATGTTTGGTTTTTGGTTTGATCCAAAGGTAGATTACGCAAAAGATAGTAAAAGGCTAAAAGCCTACGAAAAGAAAGTACTGGCACAGGTAAGGAAATATAAAAATGATAAAAGCATCATCGTATGGAATATAGGCAATGAAACTTGGGGTTTATTAAAAAAACATCATGCCCAACCCTATTTGAGTTTGGTAAGGAGGAGTTATTTTGAATTTTTAAATGACTTGGCCATAAAGATCAAGCAGATTGACCCGGATAGACCCGTATTTTCTTCAGAAGAACATGACAACGAAAGATTGATAGGCGCCATCCATCAATATAGGGCTTATGCGCCCCATATTGATGTCATCGGAGTAAACTCCTATTATGAGGAAAACATCAGTCAACTTGATTCCATATTCGGGAAAATCTATCCCGGAAAACCTTACGTGGTGACTGAATTTGGTCCAAAAGGTTATTGGAATAAAGAGTTGGGAGATTATTGGAATGATAGCTTGTTGATTGAACTTTCTTCACTCCGCAAAGCAGAATATTATAAAAAACAGTGGGTGGAATATATTCATCAACATAAGGGCAGAAACTTAGGCGGGATGGCATTCAGTTGGATGGACCGCTATGAAGGTACTGCAACCTGGTTTGGAATTACCGATTACAAAGGCAGGTTGAAGCCTGCTTATTATTACCTCCAAAATGCTTGGATGGAAGATAAAGGGCTACCCAAATCCTTTCCCGATATTACTATTGTAGGACATTGGAACTTCTTGAATCCCGGAGAAAGCTTATGGTTCTCTGCTGCCATCACCAATGGATATACAGGAGATTTGGACCACACATGGTTGATCTACGACCAAAATTGGAAAATGATCAACCCAGTGATAAATTCAAAATTGAATAATCAATTTGTAGAAATCCAATTGCCCTCAACACCTTCCAGATTGTATCTTTATACAACAGATTCTATGGGTAATGTGATTACTGCTTCCAGGCCTTTGTTAATAAGAGATAAAAAACCCTACTTCAAATACCAGGAAAGTCCTTTAACCAAACATATCCAAGTAATTTATTAAAATGAATTAGATTTATATCCAGGTAAATCGTGTTAACTTTGTGATTATGGCCTACTATTTGTCATTTGATTCTGTCAGTAAGTATAAAATGGTACTTTATAAAATGAAATACAAAAAAAATAATATGAAATACTTTTTTATAACCATAAGAATTAATTAATTTAGCCAAAATTATAACTGGCTCAGTTTAATCTATCCGCAAAAATTAGAATCTATCAATATTTATGATGAAGTTTAAAAATAAACTATTCTAGATTATCCCGTTAATTTTTTTAGCGGTTGGCTGTATTTCCAACAAAAGGGTGATTTACATGCAAGATTTACCCGATGGAGACAAATTGGTTCAAATGGGAGAAATGGTACCTTCCAAGTTTGAAGAATACCTTTTACAATACAACGATGTCCTTGAAATCAATATCAAAACATCAGATCCTATTCTAAATTCAATGCTTGATATCAATGATCAAGGTGGAAACAGGAACAATATGATGAGAGGGGGTGGTGGATTAATGAGTGGTGGCGATATTTTTTATCTCAGTGGTTACACCTTGGATGATAGGGGATTTGTCGACATGCCTGTTTTGGGAAAGATAGAGTTAGTGGGGATGAATATGGAAACAGCCAAAACTGCAATAGAAAAAGAATTAAAAAAGTTTGTTCGGGATGAGGATTATTTTGTTAGGGTAAGATTGGGTGGGATCAGGTTCAGTGCATTGGGAGAATTTTCCAGACCAGGGAAATATACAATTCTACAAAATAGGGTGACAATTTTTGAAGCAATTGCTACAGCGGGTGACCTTACAATTGTCGCAAAAAGGGATGACATCATGTTAATCAGGCAATATCCGGAGGGGTCAAGGGCCCACAGAATCAATTTGAATAACAACGATATTATGAGTTCTGAATTTTATTTTATAAGACCCAATGATATGATTTACGCAGAACCAATGAAGGTTAGGGAATTGGGTACGGGCACTACTCTTATACAAACTATACAGCTACTGTCAGCTTTGTCCACATTGGCATTATTGCTCTATACTACGGCAAATAGATAACAAGAAACATGAAAATCATTCAGAATAATATGGAAAATAGTTTTAGGCCTGAAGATAAGGTGGAAATATTTGACCCCATAAAATTTTTTTTAAAGTATATCAAATATTTGCCTTATATCTTCATATCTGTATCCCTGGCAATGATAGCAGGATATTTCATGAATAAAACCAAAGCCCCAATTTATCAGGCAAGCAGTAAATTTTATATCAACGATGAAGTGGGCAATACTGGAATTCTTAACCTAACTGGTCTTGGCAATACTGGAGCATATGGAAGAATGGATACCAAAATGGCCAATCAGGCAGTTTTTTTGAAATCAAGAACAGTTGCAGAAAAAGCACTGGACAGGCTTGATTTTAACGTGGATTATTTTGAACCGGGAATGTTTACCGACAAGGAATTGTATAAAGCTTCTCCAATTTATGTTCAGGTAGATTGGGAACATGCACAGGTCACAGGAGGTAAAATCCGGATTTCTTGGAAAGATACCAAAAAATTCACCTTAAGTTTCCCAGATGAAATCTATAAAAAAAATATTGCAGGTTCCTCAAATGAAGAATTGCTTTTGGAGGAAGAATACCCGGGAGATTTTCCTTTTGGGGAATTTTTGGACCTGCCTTTTCTAAAGGTCAAGGTATCTTTGGTCAAGAATATCAGTGATGGTGAGGTTTTGATATCATTAAACCCTAAAAGTTCTTTGGTGTCAAAGTACACGGGGGAATCATTGCTGATCTATCCTTTTGACAATGTTGCTACAGTTTTAGAACTGTTGATAACTACCTCCCATCCCAGAAAAGGAGCGGATTATTTAGACGCCTTGATGGAGGTGTATTTGGAAATGGAGTTGGAGGAGAAAAACAGGATGGCGAGAAATACGGTGGAATTTATAGATAGGCAGATCTCAGGTGTATCTGATTCTCTCAGCTATTTTGAAACGAATTTGGAGTCCTTTAGGAGTGACAATCGGACTTATAATATTGGTCAGGAAAGTAGTACCGTCTATCAGGAATTGACCCGATTGGAAAGTGAACTGTCAAAAGAAAGGTTCAATAAGGATTATTTTGAAAACTTGAAAAGCTATTTGGCAAGGGAAAATTATGATCAGATTATTGCGCCCTCAGCTTTGGGCATTGAGGATTCCAATTTAAATACCCTGATCAATAGTTTGATTCTTCTTCAACAGGAAAGATCGAATTTGCTATTTACACAAACTGAAGCCTCACCCCGAATTAGGGAAATCAACAGGAAAATTCAAGATACCAGTGGTTCCCTATCAGAAGTGCTGAGAAGTCTTTCCAATAATACCCAATTCAGAATCAATGATTTGGAGAACAGGACGCGAAAATTTGAAAGCCAATTCTCCAAACTTCCCTCCACAGAACAGGATTTGATCAAATTGGAAAGAGGCAGGAATTTGAATGAAACCATTTTCACTTTTTTGCAGCAGAGAAGGGCAGAAGCAGCCATTTCTATGGCCTCTAGTTCATCCAGCAATAAAATCGTAGAGTATGCGCAGGCCGGAAATAGACCAATTAAAGTGAAACAGACTGCTACCTATATAATATTGTTTGGGTTAGGGTTTATTATTCCTGTGGTCATTATTTTTGTGATCGTTATCAGGGATAACCGTATCAAGGATGCAAAAGAACTAGAGGATGATCTGGCCATGCCCCTGTTGGCGAAAATTCCCCTCAACAAGGATGATTCCACCTTGGTGGTTTTGAACGAGCCCCGCTCCGCTATTGCAGAATCTTTTAGGGCGCTTAAAACAAATATCTCTTTTGTGGTTCCTTTGGACAAGCAATTGACCATTGCAGTTTCTTCAACTTTGGCAGGTGAAGGAAAAACCTTCACTGCGATCAATTTGGCTTCAATATATTCTATGAACAATAAAAAAACCTTATTGATTAGTTGTGATATGTTCAAACCTACAGCGCTTAAAGACTTTGAGTTAAAAAGTAAGGTTGGACTTTCCAACTACCTCAGTCAACAGGTGGAATCTTTATTCGAAATCATTCAGCCAAGCAAGTTTCCTTCCTTTGATGTAATTTCTGCAGGAGTAATTCCTCCGAATCCTTCCGATCTATTGGCTTCAGAACGTTTTGTGATTCTTTTGGAAGAATTAAAAAAAATGTATGACGTGATTGTTTTAGATACACCCCCTGTAGGTTTGATTTCCCAATCTTTTGAGGTTATCAAACATGTGGATTTAATAACATATGTATTGAGGCATAACTTTAGCGAGAAATCATTTATTGAAGAACTGAATGGTATTAAACTAAAGAAAGGGATACAAAATATATATGCGATACTGAACGCA
>NZ_JBGTCA010000513.1:0-1679 GCF_041749095.1 Aquiflexum sp.
TCTGAAAGGTGCCGCGGATATTGAAATGCAGGACTTTATCCTGGTTATGGTCAATGACTGCATGGAAAAAGAAGCACAACAAACTTTTATGTCAGGACTAAAAGGTTTTGATGATTTCAGTAAAAGATCCAAGGGAAATAAATTTGAAAAATTGACTCAACCGGAAAGAGAAGCCTTGGTCTTGGAAGGTTTGTCCACTGAGGAAGAAAGCCTACAAGCTATAAAGCAATTTCTACAAACGACCAAACGCTTCACCATTCAAGGTTTTATGGCATCTGAATATATGCAGACCGAAGTAAAACCCTATTCCCTAATTCCCGGAGAATACAAGGGAGATGTCCTGATTGCCGACCTTAAACCCGAAAAAATCAATGGCTAATTTAAATATAGACGCAATAAAAGAAAGAACATTTCAGGCCATTGTAATCGGTTCTGGAATGAGTGGAAGTTGGGCGGCTAAGGAACTCTGTGAAAATGGTGTGAAAACCCTGGTCATCGAAAGAGGCCGTGATGTCAAGCATATCAAGGATTACCCCACCACCAATATGCTTCCTTATGAATTTGAGCATAGGGGACAGATTCCTCAGAAAGTTCAGGAAGAAAATCCCGTGGTCAGCCGATGCTATGCATTCCGGGAAGATGCCCAGCATTTTTTTGTGAAAGACCAAGAGCATCCTTATGTACAGGAAAAGCCATTTGATTGGATCCGTGGCTATCAGGTTGGAGGTAAATCACTGCTATGGGCGAGGCAGGTCCAAAGAATCTCAGACATTGACTTTGAAGGACATGAAAGGGATGTCTTTTCTGTGGATTGGACCATCAGGTACAAGGACATTGCATCTTGGTATAGTCATGTGGAGAAATTTGTAGGGGTTTCGGGTAACAAAGATGGACTTTCAAACTTGCCTGATGGGGAGTTTTTGCCGGGCTTTCCTTTGAATGTGGTGGAACAGTATTTTGCCGACCAACTCAAAAAACACTATGGCAACGATAGGCATATGATTTTGGCCCGGTGTGCACACATTACAGGAAACTTAGATTACTACGCCAAACAGGGCAGGGCCAAATGCCAAAGCAGGAACCTTTGTCAAAGAGGCTGTCCATTTGGAGGTTATTTTTCTGCGAACTCTTCCACAATTCCTTGGGCGGAAAGAACAGGAAATATGACCATGCGGACAGATGCCGTAGTTCATTCTATTATCTATGATGAGGAAAAAGGCAAAGCCACGGGAGTAAGAATTGTGGACGCTCATACCAAAGAGATGGAAGAATACTATGCCGATGTCATCTTTGTCAATGCCGCCGCACTCAATACCAACTTGATTTTGCTCAATTCCACTTCCAATCGATTTCCAAATGGATTGGGGAATGACAATGGCCTTTTGGGTAAATATGTGGCTTTTCATAATTACCGGGCAGGCGTATCAGCCCAATACGAAGGACATTTGGAATATACTACACAAGGAGGCAGACCCACTTCCGGATATTTTCCAAGGTTCCGTAATCTTCACAAGCAGGAAACAGATTTCCTAAGAGGATATGCTGCCGGCTTCAGTGCCAACCGGGGCACCTATTCTGACCAAAGCGGGGTAGGCGTGGAGCTGAAAGAGAACTTACTAAATCCTGATAAATACGGGCCTTGGAGTGTGGGTTCCCATATGATGGGAGAGACTATACCC
>NZ_JBGTCA010000514.1:0-4979 GCF_041749095.1 Aquiflexum sp.
AGCCTGTTACCTTCATTTCATTTACACCCGTTTTCTTGACAGATGTTGACTCAAAGGCGATTTGCCCGAACTTTTCAATGTGGAAGTATTCTTCGCCCCGCAGATGTTCATCTCTCTTTTTGATACCGGTATTGATGGAAGCACCACTGATAGTTCCTTTAAACATGCTGAACTCCGGGTTTTGTTTGTTGTAGGAAACTGATTTTGTGAAATTGCTGAATTCTCCATCGACATTAAATCCCATGTTTTTTATCCTGAACTTCACATACTCTTCCTTTCGTTGACTTTCTCCTTCGTTAGGAAAATTAAATCCTCCCATGAAAAAAAGAATCATAAGGAAAATAAAGGATGTGAAAATATCGAGTCTATTTGTTTTCATTTCAGTGTTATTTTTCTTGATTCGTTTTATTAATTATTTTTTTGAGGGAAAATATGAAAGTCCTAAAAAGGCAAGAGGAGCCTTATATCTAAACCTGTCATTATCATTGGTAAGTTTTCTCTCAGTAGTGTATTCCGAGAAAGTGTAATCAAACCCAACCCTTAGCCCAAATTTTTCATTAAGGGCATAGCCTATGTACATTTCTGATTTAAGCTGTCCTATGTCATTATCACCTCCCAGCAATACATTATATCCGGTAGGGGAAGCAGATATCCTTTCCGGAAAAGAACCATTGTTTGAAGAGGAAATAAATGTGGATTCACCTGATCTTCCAAACCCAACACCAAGGGCATCAATATTGAACCCAATATGGAATTTGGGGCTAAAATGATATTGAATTGAAATCAGGGCACTGATGCCCAATGTCAAAGGACGGGCGATTACAAGAGAATCTATGGTGGACTCCTGGGAAGTCAATCTCAAAGGTGTAGAAATATAGGTCAATTCCGAACCGCCCAAGCCGTGGAAACGAAACCCGTACCCCAGCCGAAACTTATGAGTGGCAAACAACCCATGGGTTCGGTTCCAGGAAACGGAGCCTGAGAAAACATTGCCTGAACCTCCTGCAAGGGCTACATCGAACGATTGACTGATTTTTGGGATACCATAATCTTGGGCATTGACCTGCTGTATTCCAATACAGATCAGAGAGAAAATCAATAATGGAATGATTAGATTACCATACTTTATCATGTGCTTAATAGATTTAAGTCTGAATAAATTTTGCCTAAAAGTAAAAGTGGTATAAGTCTAAAATTGTCTTCCAAATTACATTTGGGGTCTCCTGACAGAAATCCTGAAAATTTTCCGGGAATATTCTTTTGTTGTCGCTCCGAAGACAATCAATTCAAAAGTCTGTCAGGATATTTAGATTAAAATTTACTTATGAAAAATTCAGCTTTAGCCATTGTTACGACATTGGCCTTATTCTTCCTGGTTTCAAACAGTTTTTGTCAGGATCAGCATACCGATATCTTTGCAGAAAAGAACATTGCGATCAAAGGCTATGACCCTGTTGCTTATTTCACCTTGGGAGAGCCTACAAAAGGTTCAGCCTCATTCCAGACACAAAATGGTGGGGTAAAATGGTACTTTTCCTCCCAGCAACATTTGGAAATGTTCAAAGAAAACCCACAGAAATATCTCCCACAATACGGGGGTTATTGTGCCTTTGGATTGGCAGAGGGGTATAAGGTTTCCATCTCTCCCACGGCCTGGGCTATAGTCAACGACAAGCTATACCTGAACTACAATCAAAAAATCCAAAAGCAATGGTCAGAAAACACAGATATTCTTATCAAAAAAGGCGATGAAAACTGGAAAGCTTTGAAAAATAAAAGCGATAAGAAATGATAAAAGTTGCTACCCACCCCACTTTGGAAAAGCCGAAATGGTTCGGAATGGAAGATCCCACCAAGTTGAGCAATTCGTTTGAATTTGGTCCAGCTTGGTGGATTCATTTACCCATGTATATTCTTGGAGTCCTTTCGGCAATGCGGCTTAGAAATATCGGATTTTTTGAAGCAGTAAATCCCGGCATGCAAAACGGGGGGCTTTTTGATAGCTCAAAATTTGAAGTCTTAAAGTTTTTTAATACAGCAAATACCCCAAAGACAATTCTTACAACATGCCCCTTGGGTATAGATGATATCATATCCATTGTAGACCAAAACCAAATAAATTTTCCGCTGATAGCCAAACCTGATTTCGGAGAAAGAGGTAGGGAGGTAGAGGTGATTGATGATTTGAATGCCCTTCACCAATATTTTTCCGACAAGTATGCAGGAAACTATTTAATCCAGGAAAACATCGAAAAGGGAATTGAATTCGGGGTCTTTTTTCAAAGGCATCCCATTTCCGGTTTGCCCAATATCAGCTCTTTGGCACTTAAGATACCTCTTCAGGTAATCGGAGATGGGAAGCTCTCAATTGGGGAACTGATCAGACTTCATCCAAGAGTAAGGAGATATACCGGGGAGGTGGACAAGAAAATTGATTCAAGTTATATTCCGCAGAAAGGTGAAAAGGTGAAATTGAGTCAAAAAGGAAACCATTGTAAAGGGGCTGCTTTTCTCGATTGCTCCGGATTTATTGATGAATCAATGGTCCAAACTTTTGATGTAATCTGCAGCCATTTTGAAGGATTTAATTATGGAAGGTTGGATGTAAAAGTTGGTGAATGGGAGGATCTATGGAATGTCACTCGGATAAAGATCATTGAAGTCAATGGCTGCAACTCTGAACCTATCCATATCTACAGTCCGGATATTGCTTATTCTGAGGCATTGTCATCTATAAAGCATCATTTTACCCTCATGTCCCATATTGCCAAAACCAGTCTAAGAAATGGATACAGACCGGATATAAAAAAATTGTGGAGTAATTTTCTTCAGTTCAGAAAGTCAAGAAAATCCCAAAAACTTCATGTGTGATGCACAGCTTTTCAGATTATTCTATCAATGTCGCTTGGGATACAATTCAAATTTTGGGCTTGGCTTATTTTTAAACCTGTATGTTAGTTCTTTTTGGAAAATTCTTTTTCCCTGTTTTGAAGACAGTATGGAAGATAGCATTAATCCTCACACGAAAATTATTAGAAGAACATAAATTAAATTTTCAGCAAAATGCAACTATTGAATCATACCTTATTGAGTGCAAATCTGGAAGTCTTGGGAGAATTGGAAGATATGCTCATCCAGATCCAATCCCATAATTATAAAGAATTATCCCCTGCTTTGAAGACATCGAGCATCGGACAACATTGCAGGCATATCCTGGAGTTTTACATTTGCCTGATCGATCAATATGAGGATGGGAAAATCAATTATGACAAAAGGGAAAGAGACAAAACATTGGATTCGGAAAAAAATATGGCGTTGGAAAAAATTGAATTGATAAAAAAGGGTATTTTAAAACCTGATAAAGAGATACTGCTTTGCCACAAAGTAGAAGGAAAAAAAATTGAGCTAAAATCTTCTTATTTCAGGGAAATCCTTTACAATTTGGAGCATTGTATCCATCATCAGGCTTTGTTGAAACTGGCCTGTCTTGAACTTGGGTATATGGAATTACCTGAGAGTTTCGGAATAGCCCGTTCTACTTTGGCTTATAAAAGTGACCATTAAAATTTTTTAAATACCCCCAGATTGACAGAAGGGGATTTTGCAACCTGGTTTCCGCTGGCAGCAAAATAAACCGCTCCGGTCAATCCGATATGATCAGTGAATTGGGTAAGTAGTTTTGGACCGAAGGAGAAAAAGCTTTGGTTATTGACAAAAAAGCCAGTTTCCAGATTACTATTAGGAAGTTCAACTTCCCCATTCCGGAAGCTTTCCACAATGAAAATATTGAGCATCACATAAGAATTGCTTCCTAATTTGTAACCCCCCTCTGCTTGGATTCTCCATTCAGAACTATAGCCATCTGATCTGAGAGTTGGGCCAGTTGATAAAAAGGCATAGAATCTATCCGTACCTTGACCAACCATAATTGATGGGGCTATCCCCCAAGCACCATACCCACTTCTGAGACCGGTCGCTTCATCAAAGCTGGAAGTTTTAACTTCAGTTCTGATTGCAGCAGATACGATTAATTCTTTGTTGTACAGGACTTTTTTGATCCCCCATTCAATATTTCCCAGAGCAGAATGGTTTCCCCTTTCGATAGTGGGATTTAAACTTGGATTTTCGCTTAATTCACCACTTGTCTGTATCACAAATGGCAAGGCGAAAAATGTTTCCCAACCCTTTCCCAAACCATACTCTCCGTAAATTTGGAAGGTTAAATCAGTTAGATTCCGACTTGTAATAAAGTCCTCGTTTTGATCGGTGAACAATGTATTGTAGGGACCGATAAAGCTACCTCCCAATTGGAAAAATCCATTTCCCTTTTCAGCAACCCATGGACTTTGTGCCATGGTTAATTGCGATAAAAACACAATTGCTATTAAAATTGACTTTTTCATTCTTTTTGAAATTGATATGCAACAAAACTAAATTGCCAATATTTGAATATAT
Organism: Aquiflexum sp.; assembly: GCF_041749095.1. Lineage (GTDB taxonomy): Bacteria > Bacteroidota > Bacteroidia > Cytophagales > Cyclobacteriaceae > Aquiflexum. The sequence goes on from NZ_JBGTCA010000514.1 coordinate 4,456, forward strand.
GTCATGGGGATGACTTCTATTGATTTTCATTGTATACTTTATAGAATTGATTTTAAATTTTGAATCTAAAAGCTGTCATCTAAGATAAAATTTTAAAATATGAACCAATACTTCCCTCACTACACAATAGGCCACTTTATCAATGAACCGGACAATTCCACCGAATTTGAAATCATGCGCTTTGAAGATATGATAGAACCGGAGGTGGATGATGTCCATAAGCATACCTTTTACGAAATCATTTGGATAGAGGAAGGAAACAGCCGGCAGACCATTGATTACAAGACCTATGAAATAGCACCCCAAAGCCTTTTTTTTATTTCACCCAATCAGGTGCATGAGTTTGAAGCCTGGCAACCTTTAAAAGGTGGGAGTATCCTATTCACTGAGGATTTTTACCTTCTAAACCAAACCAACAAGGACCGTCTGTTTGTATTGAGCTTTTTGGATAATTTTTATGCTGATCCCTGCCTCCGGCTCCAAGAAACTGAACTTGCAGAGATCAAGCATACTATCGATTGGCT
>NZ_JBGTCA010000515.1:0-6697 GCF_041749095.1 Aquiflexum sp.
CCGGAAGCACACAAATACTCATCCATAAAGGAAGGGCGACTGTCTTCGATAAGATCCTGTTCAGCCAGTTCCTTCAGTTGGAAAGGCTCCCAGTAGCGGGGACCAACAATGTCCTCGTAGGGTATTAGAAAAACATTTGCACCGTACATCCAGAATGGCCGTGCTGGATCGAGCTTCTTTCCCTGTTCGATCACATACTTAAAATTATTGCCCGTACCGGATTCATTGCCGGCACTCCAAAAGACTATGGAAGGATGATTGCGATCGTGCAAAACCATTCTGCGACCCCGGTCTAGGAAGGCTGGTTTCCAAAGCGGATCATCGGACAAATGTAGAAAGCTGTGACATTCCAATTCCGCTTCATTCACGATATAAATACCGAATTGATCGGCCAGGTCGAGGTATTCCTGTGAAGGTGGGTAATGGGCGGTACGCACCAGGTTGATGTTGAATTGCTTCATCAGAGTAAAATCCCGGATGATCGTCTCAGTAGGTACAGCTTTTCCGTGATGAGGGTGGTGCATGACGCTGTTAACGCCGTTAAATTTCACTGCCGCTCCGTTTACATAAATGGCATTTCCAATAATTTCGACTTTTTTGAATCCCACATTGGGCGAATAGACCTCAATTGTCCCGCCATTGGTATCCAGGATTTCCAGAATCAATCGATATAGGTTGGGTTCCTCCGCCGACCATTTGAGAGGATTTTCCACACGGGCAGTGAAAACAAGGCTGTCTGTCGCACCAACAGCAATATCCGGTACCACCTGTAATAAGGGTTTATCAAGTATCCGGTTTCCGAATTGATCCAATAGATTGATACGAACTTTTAAACCCGAATATTCCGAAAGACCATAATTGACCAAATCCACCCAAACCCGCAGATCAGCGTGCTGATAGTTTTCATCCAAATCGGTGGAGATGTAGTAATCTCTCAAGTGAATTTTTGGGGTTGCAAACAAAGTAACTTCCCGAAAGATTCCGGAAAGATGCCACATATCCATATTTTCCAAGTAGGTCCCGTCCGAATAGCGATACACGCGAACGGCCAAAATATTGTTTCCTGGTCGGAGATAAGATGTTACATTAAACTCCACGGGGGCAATCCCGCCCTGACTATAACCTACCTCCTTGCCATTCACCCAGATATAGGCAGCGGACGTAACCCCTGCAAATCGGAGAAAGACCTCCCGATCCGACCAGTTTTCTGGAATCTGAAAAGTCCGGAGGTATGATCCGACTGGATTATAATCGTCAGGAACGCCCGGCGGACTGGTTGGAATGGGCAGTGCGATGTTTCGAAATTTTGGATGCCCAAATCCTTCCATTTGCCAGTGAGCGGGTACTTTAATATCGTCCCAATTTGAAGCCTCGAATCCTTCCGCAAAAAAATCGGAAGGCGCTTCTTTTGGCTTTGCTACCCACTTGAATTTCCAGCTCCCGTTTAGGGATTGGAAATATTCGCAATTTTCCCGCCTGCCTGCTAAGGCTGCTTCAAGGGTAGTATATGGAACAAAGGGCGCATGACCTTCACTTTGATTTTTACTGAAAATGGTTGGATCCTCGTATTCTTTAAAAGTAAAATTTTTGGAATCCCTTATGGTAAAGAAAAACAGGTATAAAACCAAGACCAGCACAAATAGAAACAAAGAAATGATAATACTTTTTCTCATCAGGTTTAGATTTTATTTTTTTTAAAGAAGAAACGTACTATCGGAGGAAAGTCAACATCAACCGACAATCTTCACTGTTCCACACTTGGATGCCAACCTACTTATCCTTAAAGCCCCCGGACCGCTTTTTCCGCCACAATTGTTTCAGTACCTCCCAATAACCACCCCCGACTTTCATCAGCCGAAAAGAAGAAACCCCCATGTCCGGAGTCCGGTTAATCCAAGAGATGGGAACCTCTTTGAGTTTATAGCCCATCAAAAGGGGTTGTAATCCCGTTTCGGCATTGACCGAAAACCCGGGCTGGGTGAGTTCCAGGCGGTCAACAACTTCCCGGCGCATCAGCTTTAGGTTGTTGGTGAGATCGCGGAATTTGCGTCGCAGCAGGATTTGAGCGATGGAATGAAAACCCCGGTTGGCAATAATCTTCTGCACAGGATAATTGAGTAATACGCTATGACGGGAAAACCGGCTTCCGACCGCTACATCATAGCCTTCGGCAATAGCATCGAAGAGGTCGCGCAATTCGGGCAGCAAATGCTGAAAATCACAATCCATGGTCAATACGTATGCTCCAGTTGAAGCGTCGATCCCATCCTTGATGGCCCTACCCACTCCGTTTGGCGGATGGCGAAATACCGGTCGGATGAGGGAATCTTCTTCTGACATTTTCCGCAATATCGCACCGGTACTGTCTGTGCTGTTATCATCTACCGGAATGATCTCGCACAGGTAATCACCGTAAAAACCTTTCAATCGTTCAATAAGTATGGGGATGTTCATTTCCTCATTGTGACAGGGGATGACTACCGAAACGGAGCCTTTCAATTGGGGATGGTCTATCAAAGAGGTGATGGGATACTCCACTTGCCGGGGCGGTTTTTGCACTCTCAAAAGAATTGAACCGGCCAGAGTCTGAATCCTGGCGGTATTTTCCAGAATGATCGACAGGTTTCGCATCACCCAGATAATGCGTGGGGTCAATGGTGCATAAACAAAATCATTGTAAACCGCAAAAACCCGGATAAAACCAAGTTCAGAGATCAGTTCGTACAGTTTCCGCCGACTCAACAGGTTTCTTGGATCACGTTTTCCCAAAAGCTTCCTCATTTTCAGCATCACATTCCAGGGATTGCTTTCGTAAAAGATCACTTGTCCGCCTGGCTTGAGCAAATCATAGATTTTTTGCAACAACCACGCACAGTTTTTGGAGTCCAATAGGTCCATGGCCACAATAAAATCGAACTGTCGATCGGCTAATGCAGCCGATTGCTGGAAGACATTGATAAATTCCACTTGGTCAGTAAAATGGGCTGGACGGGTATTTTCTTCAATAAAAGTAAGCGCGGTAATGGGGTTTTCCCCTCTGGAGACCTTCATTAGTTGTTCGGTAAAGAGACCTGCGCCACATCCCAATTCCAGGATGTTCTGATGTGGTAGCAGGTGTACCAAATGCCTGAAGGTTTGGGCTCGCCACCAGAGTCGGTCTTTGCAGATTGGATCTTTTTTCTTCCAATATTCATCGCGGAAGGTCTCCCTGATCCCAAGCGGATAGCGAGGGAAATCAAAAAGCTGATCTTTTTTAACAGGGGTTGTAGCTTCCATTGTTTTTCTGATTTCTTTTTAATTTATAAATTTTGATGCCATGAAAAAATAATCTGTCTTTTGAAATTATGTGGATTTCATTATAGCTTCTTTAATTAATTGCTTTTTGTTTCTTCTCGACCAATAAATAAGTAATGAATTCGTTTTGCTCTATTTCCGTTATCCGGTACTCCGGATTACTCAGAATATTGTTTTCCAACCATTGAGGGCAATGTACGTTCTCCCAAAGTTTTGCCTGGTAAAGTCCTTTTACTTTATCGGGGCAAGCTTTATCGTAAACCGGATAATCCATGACTATGAAGCGATCAAAGCGGCTTAAAAAAGTTTTGCTTTCTACCACCTGATCATAGAGATGTGCCGGGTAATTTCTGAGAATGGCTGTCATATGTTTAAATTCCTGTGCACCAAACATTCCGCTATTGCCCTCCAATGCCCCTTCCTCGTCGAGAATGAAATAATATTTTTCCGGTTGAGGATCATAGAAAAGATTTTCCCAGAAGTAATAGGAAAATTGGCAGACAATCGGCAAATCGGAATGGGTTTCGAGCATAATGGAACTTTCTGCAATCCTTGGATTTTCCTGAAAGGATATGCTTCTTTTTAATGGAATCCAGATAATCGCAAGATAAAACAAGAGAAGGGTTATATGGGAAATCAAATACCCCGTTGTCCGCTTTCGGAAAAAGAAAATCTCCGAGGTATCTTCCCCCTGAATACCCATAGTCTTAATAATCGGATGTAGATTATGGACTATTATAATAGCTATTCCCAAACCAGTAGGCAAAAAATACCTATTCCAGAAGATCGGCTGCATGAATTTCGAAAGTATGTAGACCCCAAGGGGTACCGCTACCCAGGCGAAGGAAGCCAGTAAAAGGTGCTTTGAATCTGCGGGTTTTTCCTTACTAAAGTAAATATCGTTTTGTGGTCTTCGAATCAGAATATACCCGAGGGTCGCAATTAAAAACACCAGAATTAAGGTAACGGGATTAAAGAAATTGTTGCGGCCGAAAAACAAATTCATCAGATCAATCAGTACTGGCTCTGGAAGCCACCCCCTAGGTTTGCTTACTCCAATCTGAACTAGAAACGCAGGCAAATAAAATAGAAAGGTGAGCCAGCTCCCTATAATTGTGAGGTAAACTTTTGGACGAAGTTTTTCAAAAAAGAAATCATAAACGATCAATGCCACCAATAGTGCGCCGCTGTAAAAAGTCCCGTGCAAATGGGTGTGGATCAAGGCAGTATGCGCTAAAAAATTGACCATCAGCAGCTTGTTTCCCGGTGCAGGTGTCCGACAGATGCGGTCATACACAAAAAGGGTCAATGCTGCTGTAGCCAGATACAGTCCGTACATTCTGGCTTCGGTATTTTGTTCCTGGATCAAGTGGGACGTGCAAAAAACCACTGCCATACCGATAACCACTGGCCAGAAGGTATAGAAGCGCCTCAGGATGACCCAGACCAAGACCAATGCTGCACAGATTCCCAGTGCAGAAAAAAGACGCAAGGATATGGTCGAATCTCCAAAAATCTGCGCCCATGGCCAGCCGATAAGAAAATACAAGGGCGGGGTATTGTTGATCTGATCATTGAATGCTTCCCACATGTGCAGGAAGGATGGATCTGAAAGCAGGAACCAGGAATAAATCTCGTCATTCCAAAAGATCTTCTTACTCGCCATAATAACACACGAACTGATAAGGGAAACTAAGATAGCCCCGAGAAAAAGCCCATCTTTTAGATACTTTTGTAAGTATGGCATGTTTTCAATTTTCAAACCCATCTCAATGTATTGTTCCGAAAGATTTCCTCCAAAATACCTGGGACGTCATATGTCAGCTTCCATTCCGGATAGTGGTCTTCAAATTTCCGGATTTGGCTGATCCACCAAATATGGTCTCCAATCCGGTTTTCTTCTGCATAGGTATATTCCAGTTTGTTTCCGCTGATGGATTCACAGATCTGAATAGCTTCTATCATCGAGCAATTACTGAACCTGCCGCCGCCGATATTATATACTTCTGCAATCTTGGGATTACGGTAAAAATGGTAAAAAGCATTGATCAGGTCATAGCTGTGTATATTGTCCCGCACCTGTTTGCCCTTATAGCCGAAGATGGTATAAGGTTTTTTGGTCATGGCGCATTTCATCAGGTAGGATAGGAAACCATGTAACTGGGTTCCCGAGTGGCTGGGCCCTGTTAGGCAGCCGCCCCGAAAGCAAGCTGTTTTCATGGAGAAATAGCGACCGTATTCCTGAACTAATATATCGGCGGCAACTTTTGATGCGCCGAACAGCGAATGTTTTGTCTGATCGATGCTCATGGTTTCGTCAATTCCCCGGGCAAAGGCATGGGATGGGTCAATTTCCCAACGCAGGTCCTGTTCTAACAAAGGCAGCCTGTTGGGTGTATCGCCATAGACTTTATTGGTGGAACAGAAAATGAAAGTACTCTCAGGAGCAAATTGCCGCGTGCCTTCCAATATGTTCAAGGTACCGTTGGCATTGACCGAAAAATCGGTATGGGGATCCTTTACGGCCCAATCGTGAGAAGGCTGCGCGGCGGCGTGGATGATAAGGTCAATATCCTTGCCATATTCCCGGAATATGTGGTCAACCGACTTCTGATTCCTGATATCTACATTGTGATGGATATACTTTCTTCCAAACTGTTCGGCCAGTTGACGCCTGTTCCAGTCGGTAGAGGCATCGTCCCCAAAAAAGACGCGGCGCATATCATTGTCGATGCCTGCAACGGTATATCCCAAATTACAAAAAAAACGCACCGCTTCCGAACCGACCAGTCCGGCAGCTCCGGTGACAAGGATTATTTTCATATAGTCTTGTATTAATAGTGGATGATTAATTAAAAACTGCTTTCAAATATAGAGGAAATTTTGAAAAAACATGATTTACCTACCAAAATTTTTAATGTCTTGATTTTTTTCAATTGAGCCGATATTTAGAAGTCCATCCCGTCAATTCTACCCCTTCTGTTAATCCGATAACCCTAGCCGTCATTCTGAGTCCCCAACATTTTGTAAATGTTCAGAAAAGGTAATGACATCAAATCGGGCTGCAGACCTCTCCTGACGTCGAGGTGACAAGGCCAAGTCATTTACAAGATTTGAATGCTATTCATAGTTCTAAACTATCATTTCTAAATCTGTCATTGGTACCATCCCGGTCATTCCGACGGCAGGAGGAATTTCAAGAGGTCCTATTTATGTTTATATTTTAACATTTGCGGATCCTCGTGAGACCCCCCGATAGACTTCTTCCGCCTCGGCGGAAAAGACCTGGCGTCGAAGTGACAAGGACAATTTCCTCCTAATTGTTAGCACAATTGCGTCATCTCTCCTAAGAATTTGCCGACTCCCGACCTCCGTCTGCCCCAACTTCCGTCTCCCGTCTTCT
>NZ_JBGTCA010000516.1:0-1512 GCF_041749095.1 Aquiflexum sp.
CGCAATTCCAATGCCCTCACAGGACCTTTGAATTTATCTATTTGTATGATATCACCTACTTTGAAAGGCTTTTGAAAAGCGAGGAGAATTCCGGCCAGAAAATTTTCCAAAATATCCTTAAATGCGAATCCAAAAATAATGGCCGATATTCCCGCTCCGGCCAGAATGCTGCCGGCAAGTCCGGTGAATCCAAGGATACGCGAAGCAGCCAGAAATCCCAGAATGGAAAAAAGCCAAAACAATCCTTCTCCTGCAAAGGACGCTACAATGCTGCTTGTTACGCGTAGCATAACGCGCCGTTTGAACAAGCGGCGCAAAAAGAACCCGATGAGGTAGAATATGGCAAATACGATCAGCGCGGCAAGTATTGCCGGTGCCGAATCGTAAATGGAATCCCATATATCCGTAAACGATTTAAAAATATTATCGCGTAGTTCCATCCAAAATGAATAAGGTAAGAATTACAAATTTAAATTATGTTTCTTAAAATAAACGAATTATCATCCGTCGTTAACTTCTTATGGGACTTGCCAGCCTATCAAAGTTTGGTTTTTAGTTCTCTGGTTTTGTAATTCAGATTGCACAATTGTAATTCAAGATCAGAATGCTCGTACAAGCTATATCAACAGCCATCACAAGGGCCAGTTCCATTGTCGCTGGTTATGCCAAAAGGTTCTTTACCAATTAGGAAATTTCTGTGTAGTTTGCTAGGTGATTTATGAGAGATTATATCACAAATCTCCAAATCAATTTCCCCAAGATTGTACCCCTTTGCGGGTCGAATGAATTGCTCGAAGTATCATAAATCTGGTTTATGATCAGAAAGAAATCGGTGCCTATCTTGGGAATGATCTGCAATCTGAAGTTCAGATTGAATTCGTTTTGATCGGAGTTCCATTGGGTGAGCAATGAGCCAAATGCATTTGGATTGATGGCGTATTCAATGCGGGATCCAATAAGATCGGTTTCAAAACTACCACCAGGGAGATCTACTATATTTTTCTCGTATCTCAGGTTTATATTAAAATATTTGCTGGCTCTCCAGAGCAGGGCGGTTTGATTTTGAGTGGACGATCCGTCATAAAAGTCCCCGTATACGATACGGGTATCTATAGAAAAAGTACGACCGGCAAAGGTGCTGAATGATCCTTCCCATTGGCGCCACCAATAGGTGCGCTGGGGAATAACGATGCCTGGCGAGATTTCAAAATCTGTGTTCAGTCCTTCAGCTATAATCCGATAATTCAGGCCAATTGTTTCACCACTGCGCGTGTCAAATCCGAAGAATCTGATCTGATGGTCGAAACTTTGAATTTCCTTGGTGTCATCGTAAAGTGTATACGTGACCTGGCCAGGTGAGAAATTGAATTGACGAATCCAGAGAAAATGTTTTTTTGGTCTTGGTCGCAGATTGATCATGGCGAAGCTCTCGCGAAAATTGCGTCTGCGCATCAGGCCTACTTCCGGCTCAAAGGGCGCCGGGCTGCGCTGGGTGGAAGCAAAAATTTGAAT
>NZ_JBGTCA010000517.1:0-9118 GCF_041749095.1 Aquiflexum sp.
AGATGAAAAATTAGGTCAAAAACTGATCCTCGTCTTGGAAGACATGAGCATTGATTTATATAAAATAAAATCCTTGCAGGATACAATGAGAGCGAACCTTATCAATTACCTTGTACCTAAAGAGGTTTTGGTCCTTGAGGAATTTGTAAGGACCGATTCCGGAAAAATAAACCGATTGGATACCGTAAAATTGATACTATGAAACTATTTTTGATACTTTCAATATTAGTTGGGACAATGATAATTGAACAAAATTCAAATTCACTCACCCTGACAGTGACCAACATAAAAAATGAACAGGGTGTGGTCAGGGTCCTGCTTTTCAAAGGAGAATCCGGCTTTCCGGAGGATCCTGACAAGGCCTTCCAAAGTGCCTCTGTTAAAATTTCAGGAAATAAGGCCGTCACCGTTTTTAATAATATTCCGGAAGGCACTTATGCGCTTTCCGTATTCCACGATAGTCAAAATACAGGAAAATTGAGAACAAATGTTTTTGGGATACCAAGGGACGGTTATGGGTTTTCAAATGATGCGATGGGGACTTTTGGACCACCAAGTTTTGAAAAAGCAGCATTTAAAGTTACCGCAGGTAAAAATAATGTGAGCATCAATTTAAGATGATTCTATCTTCGCAGTTGAAAAATACTGTTTATGATTCTTTTGGATTACCCTTACACGTCAGAGTTTCTGATTGAGACGGTCGTTAAAAATCAATTCCCCGTTGTTGCTACCAAAGAAGCCCAAAAAATTCTTCAGGGAAGAAATGCCAATTTAATCCGCGAGGAAGATGCCATAGCCTGGTTTATGTCAAATCCGGGAAGTCCGGTTTATACCAATTCGGAAAACAGCATTTCATGGATACAGCAAAACCTGAAAGGCACCTCTCTTCCTGAAAAAATCGAGACCTTTAAAAACAAATTCAGATTCCGGGACTTGATTCAAGAAGCCTACCCTGATTATTTTTTTAAATCTGCCTCTTTATCAGAGTTGGAAAATTTGGATATCACTGGGTTTAAATTCCCATTTATCATCAAGCCTGCTGTTGGGTTTTTCAGTATTGCTGTACATAAGGTAGATAAGCCTGAAGATTGGCCGTCCATTGTCAGCAAAATTGAAAAACAGATTGAAAAAACTAAATCCCTCTATCCCAAAGAGGTGGTCAGCAACACGGATTTTATTATTGAGGAATATATCCGTGGAGAGGAATATGCATTTGACTGTTATTTTGATGATCAAGGGGAACCTGTCGTTTTGAATGTACTCCACCATGTCTTTACTTCAGAGTATGATGTCAGCGACAGGGTTTACTCAAATTCCAAGGAAGTCATTGAGAGACTTTATCAACCAATTATGGATTTTCTTCAAATGATCGGTTCGAAAATTGATCTAAGAAATTTTCCATTGCATATTGAATTCCGGGAAAGTGAACCTGGAAAAATCAATCCTATCGAAGTAAACCCGATGCGGTTTGGAGGTTGGTGTACCACTGCAGACCTGACCTGGTTTGCTTATGGTATCAATTCCTATGAATATTTTTTCAATTCAAAAAGACCAGATTGGGAGAAAGTATTTGAAAACAGAAAAGACAAAAAGTACAGTCTTATTCTTCTGGACAATCAATCTGATGTGCCGCAGGAGGATATTGAATATTTTGATTTTGATGCCATTGCAATGGATTTTGAGAACCCATTACATGTCAGAAAAGTGAATATGGAAAAATTCGGTGTATTCGGTTTCCTCTTTACTGAAACAAGTAAAGGAAATGAACGTGAACTGGAAGAAATCCTTCATTCTGACTTGAAAAAGTATATGGTATTGAAATAAAGAAAAAAACCACAGCACCAATGCCGTGGTTTTTTTCATTATTTATTCATATCCGATTATTTATTAAATTCTCCGGCTTTGACTATGGACATTTTAAAAATGAACTATTCTTAAAAAAAGCTAATTTTAATCTTTATTGCATTATAATTTTCAAACCAATTCAAATACATGCACCTTAAAACAGAAGATTTAACCCGACTGGAAATTGAATATGATTCAGGAGTTATTCCGCCACCGTACAGTCATATCTTCAAATTGAAAATCGGATTCGGCAAGAATTTTTTAGAAAGTCAGTTGGATATGGTCTATACGGAGCGCGAAGAAATATTAGAGGAAGAGATTCTCAATGAAGGGTTTACTATGGACGATGACTTCCATTTTCAGGGTGAAATCCATAAAATCTGGGAAAAATCAATCAAGGAACTTTACGCCAAAACAAAATGGTCGAATAAAAAACTCGACGAAGAAGGTGGTATCAAAGTATTGGCCAAAGACCTTCATGGACAGTTTAGTAGGACTGTTCCAATCAATCAGCAGGAATGGCAATTTTTTGCACAGGATTATATTCAGGCCATCTATGAGGTCAGTCAGAAAGAAGCACCCTTGACCATTCATTACCTAATCAGGGAATCCAATGATGAGATAGAAGTCAGTCTGACCGTGAAATTTTCTGTCCGAAAAATGGAATTGATAGTCAATGGTGTAGAAAAGGAGGCAGATTGGGAAGAAACCAAAACCTTATTGTCACATATTTTTATTCCTGATTATGATTATGGGCTTGCAAAGGAAAAAAAACCAGACCAACAAGGCAATTTCATCGATTGTGGAGACGGTTATTGGCATGAACTGGGAAAAGGTGTCATCAATATAGACGACTCCTTTGATGCTGTTTCTAAAATAAAGAAAGGATTCAAAAAACTGATTTCTTCCTAAGGAAGTGCATTTTTATAGAAATCTCTTACATAAGCCAAAAGCTGATTGTCGGTTAATTTATTGCTGCTTTGTACCGAAAGCCACTTACCATTGTAGGACTTGTTTTCCTTCAATCTATTTCTCAATTGTTCTTTGGCAGTACCTGGCCCGAAAAGGAGGATATCATCAAACCTGTTCAGCTTTCCCTCCATCATTTTGAAATATTCATTCAGTTCATTCTGGGTGATATTGTTTTTTTTGTGCTCATTGTTCGAGGCATGTTCAGGATTTGGGGAGAACCTCGTCATATCATTGACCTCACCATCAATCCTCTTGATACTTTCATAGGGCGAATCAATCGTCTCAATTATTTCAACGTTACCTTCGTTGTAACCAATAAGTTGCGCTTTGGAATGATCTATCCACACTCCCACATGTTTAAATGAATTCTCACTCATGATTTTTCGGGTTTATTTTATGGTTATATATCAAATTTCAGTGACTTTCAAGTTACGATTTTTTGACAGATCCTCCATATTTTTAACCTCCTTTAACTAAAACTGAATTCGATTATTCCAAAATGATATCCTCAATTACGCATATCTGACTTTTATTTTTTCAAAAAAATCAGGAGTATCTTTCGGGAAAAATAAAGAAATAATCACATGAGTGAATTGCAGGGAACAAGAATCAACAAATACCTCAGCGAAGTGGGTTTTTGCTCAAGAAGGGCTGCAGATAAATTAATAGTGGAAGGCAGGGTAACCATAAATGGCGAAATTCCCGAAATGGGTACAAAAACTTTTCCGGGCGATGAAATCAGGGTGAATGGAAAGCTGATTTCGGAACCTAAAGAAGATCATATTTATATTGCTTTCAACAAACCGGTCGGGATAGTTTGCACCACGGATACCAAAGCTGAGAAAGACAATATCATCGACTATATCAATCATCCAAAGCGTATTTTCCCTATTGGAAGACTGGACAAGCCCAGTGAAGGACTGATTTTGCTCACCAGTGATGGGGATATTGTCAATAAAATTTTAAGGGCCAAAAACAACCACGAAAAAGAATACTTGGTCACAGTAAACAAACCACTTTCAAAGTCCTTTATCCAGAAAATGAGCAATGGAGTGCCAATTCTAAATACTGTTACTCAGAAATGTGACATCAAGCAGATCAGCCATAACAAATTCAATATTATTCTCACTCAAGGTCTGAACAGACAAATCAGAAGAATGTGTGAATCCCTTGGATATGAAGTCACCAAATTGAAGCGTATCCGAATCATGAATATCCCACTAGACCTGTCAATTGGCAAATGGAGGGACCTGACAAAAAAGGAAATGGAGGAAATTAATCACTTAGTGGCAGACTCTTCTAAGACCTTCGAAGAATAAATGGTTAGAAACTAACGCTTTTTTTAAAATTTTAGTATTTGGCATGATGTTGGAATAAGTAATAAAAGGTTGTTAGGTTCCTATCAGCTATAATCAATTACTAACCCAACTATTCAAATTATGAAAACATTTAAATTTAAATCGGGCTTATTTGCCCATGTCTTGGTTGTTGTTTTCTTGTTAAGCTGTTCAGGCTGGAACAATACCCAAAGGGGTGGTGCAATAGGTGCAGGAACAGGTGCTGCAGCAGGTGGTTTATTTGGATCCAAAAAAGGCAAAACTGCTGAAGGCGCCGTAATTGGCGCAGTCATTGGAGGCGCCGTCGGTGCAGGAATAGGTGTCTATATGGACAAACAGGCTGAGAAATTGGAAAAGGAAATGAAAGATGCGGAAATTGAAAGAGTAGGAGAAGCCATCAAAGTGACTTTCGATTCAGGTATCCTTTTTGGTTTTGATTCCTTTGCACTTACTCCCGAGGCTCAAGAGACGATCATGAAATTCGCTGACATACTCAATGAATATCCCGACACGGATATCACCATTGAAGGGCATACGGATAACAAGGGTGCATACGAATACAACCTCAATCTTTCCAGAAAAAGAGCGGAGGCTGTAAACAATTACCTTAAGATGCAGCAGGTGAGTGGAGATAGGATGGTTACCAACGGATTTTCATTTGACAGACCGATAGCTGACAACTCTACTGAAGAAGGCAGGGAAAAAAACAGAAGAGTAGAAATTCTTATTACTGCCAATGAAGACTTGATCGAAAAAGCAGAAAAAGGCGAGATTAAGGATTAAATTACCCAATTAATCAAATTATTAACTAAGAGCCATTTTGAGGAAAATGGCTCTTTTTTTTATCTCTTTAACCTGATGATTTCCGACTTTAGGTCTAGAATCATTTGTGAAATATCTTCCAGGCTGGCAGGCTTTGCCTTGTCTTTGGGATTGGGAAAATCAGTACTGATAAATGCCTTGGCTTCCCATATTTCCAGGACATCCTCCCCTTTTACTTCATAAGGTTTATAATGTTCATTGTCCGAAACCAAAAACAGTTTTCCGTTTTCGTCCAGGTAATTAAACACCCGCTTATAGACAACACCTTCGGAAGAAGTCACAAGGACATAGGTTTTGCCGCTTTTAATTTCCCTTAACTGTTCGACATAGGAACCGATAATTACAGTACCCGGCACCAAAGGCAGCATACTGTCCCCACTCAGTTCAAATGCCCGATAAGTCGAGTTTCTTGAAAGTGTAGGAATATGAAACTGCGGTAAGGTTTCCATATACTCCGGATCCGCAAAGCCATTTAAGTATCCCGCTGATGCCTTTTGTCCCACCATGGTGATATTTTCCCTGTCCTGATCGTCAGCGGCGATGGTCAGTACTTTGATGTTTTTGTTTTGGTTTAGCCTACGGCCATTTTGTTGGATATCATGGTGCAGCAGTTCATCGATGCTTACCACAAACAATTCGGACAAAATTGCCAAAGTAGAAAGCTTGGGTTCTGACCTACCGTCCTCATAGGCCGAAATCATCGTCCTTTGCAGATCCAGCTTTTCAGCCAGTTCACTTTGGGTCATTCCTGATTCAGACCTTAGAAATTTGAGATTCTTTGCGAGTAACATAATTTAAGCAGAATAAAGATAGAAATTGTTGTCCTCCCTGACGGGGTTTTTTACTGAAAACGGATTCAATCCTGAAGTGGACATCCTTCTTCTTTCCAACCTCTCCTGTATCTCCGCAATGATTTCCCCAATTGGCTTGGGTTCATTGACCAAGAGGTAGCCATATTGTGGCTTTTGCTCATCTTCCACAAAAAACTTGACCTGACAATTGCCGGAAGGCAGTTCTTTTTGAGTAACAGATATTTTTTCCATTGCTTCCATGTTTGTTGCTGTTTAACAGGAGCTAATATAAAAAAGTTATTTTTAATAACATATATATGTTTGTAAAATTAACATTATTGTGACTTAGAATGTCGGGAAAAGTTGGAAGTTGGAAGTTGGGGAGTGGGGGATTTGATTGACAATTGAAAGATTGGAAGAACTTGTCCGCCGTGGCGGATTACAAAATTGGAAGATTGGGTGGGGAATTTAAAGGTTGAATGGTAGTAGAAATTCAAGTTTGATGGTGTCAATTTAATTTTGTTAACCAACTTGCGTCTCCTTGTCATGCCGATCCAGATGGCTATCGGGAATTTGACTTATATCAAAAATTCAGGGAAAAAGTCCCATTCCATAAAAGTAGCTACTTTTTATGGATCGTATTCCATAAAGGTAGCTACTTTTATGGATTTGGCGGGATAGGGATAAAAAAAAAGCCTCCATTGCTGGAAGCCAATTTTCAAATTTTTCAATTTTACAATCTTATAATCCTACCGAAACCTCCCCTTCAACATCGCCAACTTCGCCGCAATATCACCTTCCGCTTCGGGTTCTTTCTTTTTCTTTTTTTCCTTAGTAGTGAATTTTCCCCTTTCGGCAAATGGATCAGATTTCATACTTAGGGCAATCCTTTTTCTTGGGATATCCACTTCCGTGACAGTGACCTGTATTTTTTGGTTGACCGATACGACTTGGGCCGGATCGGTTACAAACTTATCTGCCAAATGGCTCAAATGAACCAATCCATCCTGATGTACACCGATGTCAATAAATGCCCCGAATTTGGTAATGTTGGTGACAATTCCGGGAAGCTTCATTCCTACCTTCAAATCTGAAATGGCATTGACTCCATCCTGAAAGTTGAAAGCTTCAAAGGTTTCCCTTGGGTCTCTTCCCGGTTTGGAGATCTCCTCCATGATATCCTGCAGCGTAGGTAGGCCGACGGTTTCAGAAATATAATTTTTCAGAATAATTTTTGACCTCAGTTCCTCCGAACTCATCAGATCATCTACTTTGGCACCGATATCTTTGGCCATTTTTTCCAATAGTTCATAGCGTTCCGGATGTACTGCACTGGCATCCAGGGGATTTTTGGCATTCCTGATCCTTAAAAACCCTGCTGCCTGTTCAAAAGCCTTGTCACCTAACCTAGGAACTTTTTTTATTTCATTCCTGCTTTTAAAAGGTCCGTTTTCATTTCTGTAACTGACAATGTTCTGCGCCAACACCGGTCCCAATCCCGATACATAAGTCAAAAGTTGTTTGGAAGCCGTGTTCACTTCAACTCCTACTCCATTCACACAGCTCATTACGGTATCATCCAGTGAATTTTTCAAAGCTCCCTGATCCACATCATGTTGGTATTGCCCGACGCCGATTGACTTTGGGTCAATCTTGACTAGTTCGGCCAAAGGATCCATCAGTCTCCTTCCAATCGAAACCGCCCCCCTGACCGTCAGGTCATAATCGGGAAATTCCTCCCTTGCAACATCAGATGCCGAATAAATGGAGGCGCCGCTTTCATTGACCATGGTCACGATCACATTTTTTGGCAATCCAAGGGATTTGACAAATGACTCTGTTTCCCTGCTAGCTGTTCCATTTCCTATGGCGATGGCTTCCACAT
This sequence comes from Aquiflexum sp., assembly GCF_041749095.1. Taxonomy (GTDB): domain Bacteria; phylum Bacteroidota; class Bacteroidia; order Cytophagales; family Cyclobacteriaceae; genus Aquiflexum. Next base: position 7,653 of record NZ_JBGTCA010000517.1, read on the forward strand.
TGTGTTTTTGGACCAAATCCCTCACAGTAGCTGCTGCTTCAGCAACCCGTTTTTGAGGTTCATTGGGATAGATGGCATCGTAACTCAGCAATTGTCCCTGTTGTCCAAGACAGACAGTCTTACAACCGGTCCTAAAACCCGGGTCAATGGCCAATACCGCTTTTTCACCCAATGGAGCTGCCAACAATAACTGCCTTAGGTTATCAGCAAATACCTTAATGGCCTCTTCGTCCGCCTTCTTTTTGGTAAAGAGCCGGACTTCGGTTTCCATAGAGGGTTTCAATAACCTTTTATAACAATCTTTGATGGCCAGGCAAACCTGTTCTACCGATGCGTTGGCAGCATTTTCCAATACCGTTTTCTCCATTAATCCAATGGCTGAAATTTCATCAGGACAGGTATCCAACATCAAAAACAGTTCTTTCTCCCCTCTTCGCATGGCCAAAACCCTATGGGAAGGCGCAGTCTTTACCGGTTCTGTCCAATCAAAATAATCTTTGTATTTGATGGCCTCTGCTTCCTTACCAGGTAAAACTTTGGAAACAAATTGGCCTTCGCTGATAAAAAGCTCACGCATCTTTTTCCTCAACTCCACATTTTCATTGACCCATTCAGCTATGATATCCCTTGCACCTTGAAGGGCTTCTTCTACGGAAGTGACTTCTTTCTCTACAACCACATATTGCGCTGCTTCCGATTCAAGATCAAAAGACACTTGTTCAAAAATCTTTGTCGCCAATGGTTCCAGACCCTTTTCTCTAGCAACAGTTGCTTTAGTCCTTCTTTTGGGTTTGTACGGCAGATACAGATCCTCCAAAAGCGACATGGTCTCAGCGGCATTGATTTTATCTTTTAATTCCGGTGTTAACTTCCCTTGTTCTTCAATGGATTTCAGGATGGCTTCCTTTCTCTTTTCCAGATCTCTCAACTGCTGGGCTCTGTCCCGGATGACTGCTACCTGCACCTCATCTAGACTTCCGGTCACCTCTTTTCTATATCTTGAAATAAATGGAACAGTCGCCCCACCATCCAATAATTCAACAGTATCGGTAACCTGTTTGACTTTGATGCCAAGTTCCCCAGCTATTTTGACAAAATGATTGATATCCATTTGATGCTTATTTGTAGGCGCAAAGTAGCAAGCTTTTAAAACCCTTCCCAAGTTTTGAGAGACATATCTAAATGATTGTTGATTAAAAATCTGATACACTTCAAGAAAAAAGACTTTATAAATAAAATTGATAGGTAGCATTTGTCACAATGCTTATTGGCATACATTTCGTAATTTTGACTCTTCTAAAGAATAGAATAAAATATTTGTTAGACCACAAACTAAATGATCAATAAAAAAACAATCATTTTTGGATTGGCTTTTCTGGGAATCCTGGCCATTCTGTTTTACCCTTCCAGATTAGGGAGAAAACTTCGGCTTAAAACGAAGATGGAATTGTTGGGGACAGGATTGA
>NZ_JBGTCA010000518.1:0-5008 GCF_041749095.1 Aquiflexum sp.
CCAAAAAACTATGAGGGTGTAATTGCAAATTACACCCAACGTCCACTGTCCCCAAAAGATGAAAGGTGGAGTCTACTCCTAGAGGGGGAAGTTGCAAACTCCGATAAGTCAAACTCTTAAACTATACCCAGACGGGGATGTCTTTTATTTTGTCATATTCTGCATGGGTGCCAATAAATCGGAATTGGCCTACCTGCAGGCCAAATATATGTAGAAAACTAGTTCCTTGTTTATGGACTTCTTTTGTTGAAAACCGACAGATTATTTTTTGTCTTGCATAATTAATGGGAAGAAAAATACTATCCTCTCCTTTCGTGATACTTTCGTGAATATTTCGATTTATTTTTATCTGAATTTACAAGATGTCAATTATGAAAAAGGTACTGGTAGTCGAAGATGACCCAAACATCAGCCAACTCATTCAGATTCATCTCAAGGACTTGGGCTATCAGATCCAGGTTTCAAACAATGGTCGACTTGGGTATGAACTAGCCTCCTCGGGTTTGTTTGACCTGATAATCCTTGATATCATGCTTCCGGAAATGGACGGTATAAGCATCTGTCAAAAGCTCAGGGCACTGGATAATTTCACCCCTATCCTGATGATCACAGCCAAATCCGAAGAAATTGATAAAGTGATGGGATTGGAATCCGGTGCTGATGATTACATCACCAAGCCTTTCAAAATCAGGGAATTTATTGCGAGGGTAAAAGCCATTATGAGAAGGCAGGACCAATTTGTTTTTTTGAGGAATAAAAATGAGGATGCCGTAAAGTTTGAAAACCTGGAGATAGATGAAAAAAGGAGAAAAGTCCTATTAAACCAAAAGAGAATTGACCTGACTCCCAAAGAATTTGACCTGCTGATGCTATTGGCCAGAAGTCCGGGCAGGAGTTACAGCAGGTCGGAGCTTTTGGAACTGATCTGGGGATATGACTTCAGTGGCTATGAACACACCGTCAATGCCCATATCAACCGCTTGAGGTCAAAAATCGAGATTGATGCCAATAATCCAAACTTTATACTGACCACCTGGGGCATCGGCTATCGCTTTAATGACGAATGGTAAAACCCTTTTTGCAATAAAAATATGATTGTATGAAAAGTCTATATTGGAGAATTTCTTTGGTTTTCACCCTTGTGATGATGGTGGTGGGCTTTACCTACATCCTGATCACAACCATTGCTTCTAAAAACTATTTTCTGGAAACTACCCAAAAACTGAATGCCTCAGTCGCTGAATACCTGGTCAAAGAAGCTCCCCCATTCAAAGACGGAGAGGTAAATGAGGAAGCTTTGGGGGTTATCATGCATTCCATGATGGCTGTCAATCCAAGTATTGAAGTGTTTCTCCTAGATCCTAATGGGGAAATACTGTCTTTTGTGGTATTGGATTCCAAGGTCAAACTCAAAAGAGTCGATATCAATCCTGTAAAAGAATTTATAGAATCACGAGGAGCTAAGTTTATTTTAGGAGATGACCCCAGGGCAAATGGCTATCAGACTATTTTTTCGGCTACCTCAGTTATCGAAGATGGAAAACTTCTAGGTTATGTATATATCACCTTGGCAAGTGAAAAATTTGAGGAGGTGGCAGCAGGTCTATTGGGTAGTTATTGGCTTAAATTGACTTTGGAATCTTTTCTGGTGACCATGGTGGTTGCATTATTGATAGGATTAATCCTGACTGCACTTCTTACCAAAAACCTTCGAGAGATAGTCAAAATGGTGAGTAAGTTTAAAGATGGAGACTTTCAGGTAAGAATTCCCGAAATGAAGACCAACTCTGAACTTTCATTACTTGCCTCTACATTCAACAACATGGCGGACAATATCCTTCATAATATGGACGAACTCAAAAAAGTGGATAGCCTAAGGCGGGAATTGATCGCCAATGTATCCCATGATCTCCGTAATCCTTTGGCCGTGATCAACGGATATGTCGAGACCATGATGATCAAGGGTGATCAGATCACTGAATCTGAAAGGGAGCAATACCTGAAAATCATCTCTGATTCCTCAGACCGGCTCACCAAACTCGTGGCGGATTTATTTGAGTTGTCCAAACTTGAATCGGGTCAGATGCAGTTGAAATTAGAGCCTTTCCGGATTCAGGAATTGCTTTTTGACGCTTGCCTTAAGTTTGAACTTTTGGCAAAAGCCAAAAAAATAGACCTTATCGCAGACATTTCCCCTTCACTTCCTGTGGTGGAAGCAGATCTTTATTTATTGGATAGGGTAATCCAAAACCTCATTGACAACGCTGTCAAATATGCTCCCGAAAACGGAAAGATAACCCTCAAAGCTTTTTATTGCGAGACCACCTACAAAGTCTGTGTGAGTATCAAAAATACAGGTCCGGGAATACCCCAGAAAGATTTGGATTTACTCTTTGAGCGGTATTATATGGTCGATAGGGACAAAAAAGGAATTGAAGGCTCCGGTTTGGGTTTGGCAATTGTCAAAAAGATATTGGAAGTCCACAATTCAAGCATCCAGGTCTTTTCAGATTCTGCCACTTTTACCGAATTTGTTTTTGTACTTGATCCGATGCGGTCCAATTAATTAAACTCCCCTCTTGAAATAAACAAAAAAGGGAGATGAATCCTCATCCCCCATTTTGACAAATAAACAAACCAAACAAAATGTTATTCCAGTAGGGCATTTCCAAAAGGAATGGCGGCTGCTCCGCACCAGATGATACAGTGTGTAAACTTTTCGTCTTTATTGCCCTGAAGTTCATAGAAATGTGCACCGGGCCTATTTGCCAATCCCAACAACTGAAAACTTCCACTTTCATTTAATCTCAATGAAGAAGAGGTAGATAGGTATACAGTGACCGTACCGGTGGAAAACTTTGTCGTGAAATTTTCACTCAGGGAAATATAAAATTTTCCCGCTTGGTCTTTTACAAGTTGAACTGTTCCCCTCGTCCCTGCTCCGCTCTGATTTGATAAGGTGCCGCTCTTGAGCACTTCTAGCGGACCGGTGACCAGAACAGGATCATCCATGGGAATTTCTTCCGACATTTTATCACAAGACAACAGAAAACCTGTCATCAAAACTAAGATCATACTTAAATTTCTCATGTTGAATTGGTTTAATTGTGAAAATTTGACAGGCTTCTGAATAGAATCCGGTCTCTTGAATAAATGATTTTCTTTTTGTTTTTAAGTTCATTCATGACTGCAGTCACTGTTTGCCGGCTGGTATCCGCAAGTTTTGCAATGTCATCATGAGACAGCCATATTTTCAGCAAAGTTTCATCTCCAAATTTCTGACCTGCTTTTTGGGCAAGGTTTAGGAGCGTTTCTTTGATACGATAAGCGGCATTGTTGTTTAATAGCCTTTGGTGCCGGAGTTTTATTTTTTTGAAATCTTCCAAAACAAGGTTTGAAAAACCGGAAACCAAGTTGGGAACATTGTCAAAATTGATTTCCGAGAGCTTTATATAATGGATTTCGGTAGCATCAGAGAGTGCAATGGCCGACTTATTAAAATACACTTCAGGATGGAATAAGGCATCCCATTCTCCGAATATTTGTCCTTCAGTCTTGATGTCATGGATAACCTGATTACCGGACACAACTAATTCACAAAGTTTCACAGAACCGCTTTTGACCAGGAAAAGCTTGTTTGCCAATTCCCCCTGATGGTAAAGCGTTTGGAATTTCCCCAGTTTTTTGAATGGCAGAAACATCAAACCATTGGGATAGGTGCTTTTTTCTGAGGTATAGTCTAATATTTTATTGATGTCATTCATTTTGTAGGAGGTTTAAGGTTATAAAAGACACCAATTCCAAAGACTCCTGCTGAGTAGATGTTTTTTCTTTGAAACAGGAGGTCAGTGAAATTGCGGTATGTAAGACTTAAGTGGAAATCCTTATAGACCGGAGCACTTAGACCTAAACTGTAGCTGGTGTATTCTGTGCCGTCACCCCTTACAAAATCTGCCACTTCGGTAATTTCATCAATAGAGGTCAGGCCATTCATCCGCACATTGAACCAAACCATATCAGCAATCTTATAGCCCAATTCCACCCCAACTGCAATCTGATCACTGAATGAAATCCCATCATATTGTGTCCTGTAATTGTAAGACCCAAATAGGGATCCATAAAATGGGGAATCCCCCAATGCAAATGATGTTGCCAAAGTAGTCCAGACGTTGAATTCGCCATCGCCACTCGGAAGATTGATTCTATCAAAATCATTGACTGTGCTGTTTGCAAAATTATTGGCCCGGCCTATGGGGATTTCGGGAGCGACGCTTATGGCCAATGGGAAATATTTTTTCAACAAAGCATGTTTGAATTCCACTCTCAGGTCTCCAAGGCCAGAAACAGTCTCGGTAGTTTCAAAACCATTGAAGTTCTGCAGAGGCAAATTGGTAATGATGGTGAATTTATCCGTAACCCCATATTCCCCATAAAAGACAATGCTTTGCTGGTGAAACCTGTTGGTAACCAGTTTTTCTCCATCAAGGGTGAAGTAATCTTTGGAATTGAAAGTAGAAAATGAGGTCTGGAAAAACCCTTCTCCTTTTGATTTGGTCCATCCGCTCTGACCACTGACTTCTTGGACAACAAACACCAATGCCAAAATCTGGAAGAATTTCATGTTTTTCATGATTGGAGAGTTAAGTATCCCTGCTAATCAGGGCCTTTGGTTAATTATTGCAACCTTGCATTTCCAAAAGGAACCCCAACCGATCCACACCAAAGAATCACATGGGAATACTTTCCTAAATTTGTTCCGGACGGTATCCTAAAGAAGTTTTCCCCAGCATTTCGAACAGGACCGACCAACAATAAATTGGGATTGCCATTGGCCGGATCAGGGGTAAATGTATCGGAAGTAGACAGAAACACGGTTACAGTACCTGTTCCCAAAGCCGTCCTGAAAGCACTGTTGAATGCCAGAAATACAGTTCCTTGACTGTCTGACCCGATTGAAGCCGTTCCCGCACTTCCTGCGCCGTTTTGATCTGTGAAAGTTCCCGAGCGC
>NZ_JBGTCA010000519.1:0-3299 GCF_041749095.1 Aquiflexum sp.
ACGCCGGGAAGTACCGATGGCAAAGGTGATGTGGAAACCAATGTGGTCCTTGGAACGGGGGATGTGGATATACAGGGATTGATCAAGCAGGCACAAAAAGCCGGCACCAAATATTTGATAATAGAAGACGAATCCTCAAGATCCGTTCAGCAGATTCCAAAGAGTGTGGCCTATATTGAAAAAGTAATGGCAGAGAAATAGCCATCGTAATTATAAGTAAGATTTTTTGACCCTAGGCCATTGTCTAGGGTTTTTTCTTTTTTTATTATGGATAATCACAATATTACCAGTAAATATCAAAATCCAGCAGATCTTAGGCAATAATTTGGATTGTAGCTTACTCCTTAGGATGGCCATCGGCATCCTACTTTTCACTTCACTGCATTTTTTAGGAAAATATTTTCTGCATAAAAAACTATTCATGTGTCAAAATCATTGCCTCCAATCTGGAAAAGCATTTTTCTGTCAGCTGCTCCACTGGGTTATCCCCTTTAATATTCTCGGGCAAAATAGGAGTGGAAAAGTAGATATGAATTGTTCCAGGCCTGAGGATCAGCGAGCCCCGTCTCATGAGCCTGTCAGCTCCAATTACAGCCATGGGCATGATCGGGGTCTGGGTTTCCAGTGCAAGCCGAAACGCCCCACTTTGGAATGGCAAAAGGGTTTGTCCTGAATCATTTCGGGTACCTTCAGGTGCCACAACAACAGAGATTCCTTTTCTCAGGATTTCTACAAGCCTTTGGACTGAGGCTTTTCTGGATGCGGTGTCTTTGCGGTCGACCCATACCGCCACCCTAGAGACGATAAATCCAAAAACCGGAATTTTAGAAATCTCCTTTTTGCCGATGGCCCGGAGTTCCTGTTTTATTGCCATCGGAATTACCGGTAAATCCAGGGAGGATCGGTGGTTAAAGATATAGATGTAGGGTTTTGTGAAGTCGAGGTGTTCCTTGCCCTGAATATCATATGAGATTCCAACCAAAAATGACCAAATACTTGCCCAAAGCCGAATAAAGAAAAAAGTCACTTTTCCACCTTGAGGACTTATTAAAATGGGTGTCACAATAAACAAACAGAACACGAACATAAGGATTACAAATACTCCTACGGCATAAATGGTGTAAATAATCCTAAAAATTTTCATTTTTAAAGTTCCTTTGATTAATTTTGGGTATTGTAAAACAAATGTTAAACTCTTTGCTTGCAAAAAGCCCCTGAAAGAAATTTCAGGGGTTCCTTTTTTTATTTGGGTAGACCAAAAGTAGAGAATTTTCTATTTCATCCATTCCTCCTTTCCAAAATTTCCTTACCTTTGCAATCCGTTCGGGTGAACGGGGTTTCTGAAACTTGTTTTTAGGGACTTTATCCAAAACTAAAAACCTCAACCACATGACCCTAAGGTTGTTGAAAGTCAGGGTTATCCAATAATATGTCGGAAAAAGAAGAATTTAATTGGGACAATTTCGAGACCAAAGGATTTGGTGAAAGCTACTCCAAGGAAAAGAGAGCTGAAATGGAGGCCATTTACGTGGGGACCTTGAATGAAATCACTGAAAAAGAAGTAATTAAAGGTACTGTTGTAGGTATCAATGACAAGGACGTCATCATCAACATCGGTTTCAAATCTGATGGGTTGGTGCCTTTGAGTGAATTCCGCGACCTTCCTGATCTTAAGATCGGAGACGAAGTGGATTTGTTCATTGAAGAGCAAGAAAATTCTTTGGGCCAATTGGTACTTTCCAGAAAGAAGGCCAGAATGGTCCGTGCATGGCAGGACATCGAAGATGCCCTTGAGCATGACAACATTATCGAAGGTCTTGTAAAGAGAAGAACCAAAGGTGGCTTGATCGTAGATATCTACGGTGTGGAAGCCTTTTTGCCAGGTTCTCAGATCGACGTGAAACCTATCAGGGATTTTGATATCTATGTAGGTAAGAAAATGGAAGTAAAAGTGGTTAAAATAAACCACGCCAATGATAACGTAGTCGTTTCTCACAAAGTCCTGATCGAAAAAGATCTCGAGAAACAAAAAGCAGAAATACTGAACAACCTCGAAAAAGGTCAGGTATTGGAAGGCGTGATCAAAAACATGACCAACTTCGGTGTATTCATCGATTTGGGTGGTGTAGATGGTCTTCTTCATATTACCGATATTTCTTGGGGACGTATCAACCATCCGGAAGAAGTGCTTAATCTGGACGATAAAGTACAGATTGTTGTGCTTGATTTTGATGACGACAAAAAGAGAATTTCTTTGGGTATGAAGCAATTGACGCCTCATCCATGGGATTCACTTTCTGCAAATCTTGAAATCGGTTCCAAGGTGAAAGGCAAGATCGTAAACGTTGCAGATTACGGTGCTTTCTTGGAATTGGCTCCCGGAGTTGAAGGTTTGATCCACGTATCTGAAATGAGCTGGTCTCAGCATTTGAGAAATCCGGCTGATTTTGTGAAAGTGAATGACGAAATCGAAGCAGTGGTCTTGACTTTGGACAAAGACGAAAGAAAAATGTCTTTGGGCATCAAGCAACTGACTGAAGATCCTTGGACCAAAGGTGACATGGCTACCAAATATGCAGTGGGCACCAAGCATAAAGGAGTAGTAAGAAACCTGACCAACTTTGGTCTTTTCCTTGAATTGGAAGAGGGAATTGATGGGCTGGTACACGTATCTGACTTATCCTGGACCAAGAAAATTAAGCATCCGTCTGAATTTGTGAAAGTTAGCGATCATCTTGACGTTCAGGTTTTGGAATTGGATGTGGACAACAGAAGGTTGGCCTTGGGACACAAGCAGCTGGAAGAAAATCCTTGGGATACCTTTGAAACTGTATTCCCAATCGGGTCGATCCATAAAAGTACAGTAGTTTCCAAAAACGACAAAGGTGCAGTTCTTGAATTGCCATACGGTTTGGAAGGCTTTGCCACTGCGAAGAATTTGGAGAAAGAAGACGGATCTGCTGTTGAAGTAGGCGAGGCTTTGGATTTCAAAGTGACTGAATTCTCCAAAGACGACAAGCGAATTGTACTTTCCCACACTGCCACTTTCAGAGAAGAAGAAAAAGGAGCGAAGAAAGCCAAGAAAAAAGCCGATTCCCCTGCAGAATCCTCAGCCCAACCGGAAAAATCCACATTAGGGGATTTGGATGCATTGGCGCAATTGAAAGAGCAGATGGAAGGCGGAAAGAAATAAGAATCAAGAAGCCAGAATCAAGTACCAAAAGGTGGATAACCGTCACGGTTTTAATAAATAATTAAAAGTGTCTTTCGAATGGAGGACACTTTTTTTTGTAGCGTTT
>NZ_JBGTCA010000520.1:0-4587 GCF_041749095.1 Aquiflexum sp.
GTCATCATCTTCCCACCAAAGGCTAGGGATTGGATTTCCTCTTCATTGAAGTTGGCTTCACCTATTTCCAGAAAGCCATCTAACAAAGCATCATATTTGGCCTGATCTATCCCGATAATTTCCCAATTTGTTGAACTCTCCGCCTCTGTGCAGGCGACTGTCCTCACCAAATCCCCAAAATCATAATATACAAACCCGGCCATCATTGTATCCAAATCGATGACGGCCTTCACTTCGGTCAGGTCTTCCGAAAAAATCAGGTTATTGATTTTGGTATCATTGTGGGTAAGCCGTAGAGCCAGCTTCTTTTTCCAAAACAGGTATTCCTCCACCAAATCTTTTTGGGACAAATAAAATTCCACCAATACCTTCAGGTCACCGGTTACTATCCTCTCGGTTTTCCTTAAGGCCTCCAACAATTGATTGTACCGTAACTCCAGGTCATTAAATCCTGGAATCGCCTCCTGAAACAATTCTGCATTTATATGAATCCCGGCTTTGATAAATTGGGCAAAAGCTTTTGCAGCCAAATAGGCCTGATGAGAATTGTTCACTTCATTGATGCACCTGCCTTTTACAAATGGTGCCAACCTAAAATAATCCCCATCTATTACTGTAAAAAGTTCTCCTTTCAAATTTGGAATTGGAAGGGGCAGTTCATATGGCAATTCGTCGGTGTTTATTTGGTCAAGAAGAATTGCATGATTATGGGAAATCGTTTCCGGATTTTTAAAAACAGAATTATTAAACTGCTGTAAGATAAATCGATGTGTCCCTTCCTCAATCAAAAATGTCCTGTGAATATGGCCATCTCCGAATTTTCGGATTTGTCCTTCCTGCAGATTTAACCCATACGCAGCATTGAGGTGAAATGAAAGGTTGTTCATAGATGCATTTGAGTGGACTCATTTTCAGTATACATGAATAGAGGATTGAAACCATATTGATTTCAACCCTCTATTTTCCTCAACTTCAATCAATTTACCGATTTAAAGTTCAAGCGTTTTTTTAAAATAAGAAATGGTTTTTGCCAATCCTTCATCTAACTTGATTTTCGGTTCCCAATCCAATTCCTTTTTTGCCAATTCTATGACCGGTCTCCTTTGCATAGGATCATCTTGTGGTAAAGGGAAAAATTTTATTTTACTCTTGCTACCTGTTTGTAAGATGATTTTTTCTGCCAACTCAAGCATCGTGAACTCTCCGGGATTACCAATATTGACCGGCCCTGTAAACCCATCTCTTGAATTCATTAATTTGTGCATCCCACTGATAAGGTCATCCACATAACAAAAGCTCCTTGTTTGCTTACCATCACCAAACATAGTGATATCCTCCCCTTTCAAGGCCTGTACAATAAAATTACTCACAACTCTTCCATCGTTGGGATGCATCCTTGGACCATATGTATTGAATATCCTCATGACCTTTATCTGCACTTTGTGTTGTCTGTAATAATCGAAAAACAAAGTTTCCGCACACCTCTTTCCTTCGTCATAGCAGGCACGGATACCTGTAGTACTCACTGAACCTTTGTAGGATTCAGGCTGTGGATGGATTTCAGGGTCACCATAGACTTCTGATGTACTTGCCTGCAAAATTTTTATTTTCAAGCGCTTGGCTAATCCCAACAAATTGATCGCCCCGATCACACTGGTTTTGGTGGTCTGAACAGGGTCAAATTGGTAATGCACAGGACTGGCCGGGCATGCCAGATTGTAAATCTCATCAACCTCCACAAATAATGGGAAGGTCACGTCATGTCTCATGAATTCGAAATTCTTGTTATCCAACAAATGATGGATATTGACTTTCCTGCCTGTAAATAAATTGTCCACACATAAAACTTCGTTTCCTTCATTTAACAAAAGTTCGCATAAATGAGACCCCAAAAATCCTGCTCCTCCGGTTACTAATATTCTTTTCATAAGTGTTTGTTTTAAAAAAAGTTAAAATTTTAAGTATTTATTAAATCCTGCCAAGGATTCTTATTTTCAAGTGTTGATTCTTAATTCTTTCTGGCAATATATTTAATATAGTCGTAATGATATGACCAAATCAGCAATTAATCTTCCTCTCACCTCAGATTAATTTTTTCCAATTAACCTATTAAGAGATCTCAATAATAAAAACCACTCCCTAGGGATTGTAATTTTAGTCCTTACCGACCCACGAAAATACTAAAATTATTTCCCCTCCAAATTTTCGAGATTAAGTATTGGGGAAAAAATAATCTTTCATTTTCTTAACAGAATTGAATCAAAATATCGAGTTTTGATTACCAATATTGTAAATGCAGGTTTTCTGACTTTGCAATTATTATTTCTTTTTTTACATTAGTAAAATTTATTAAAGAAGTTTGCCTCTATAAAATAAAAATTTTAATAAACTTTAAATCGAAATAAGCCTTCATAACCCAGAAAACTATGAACATTTCATTTATCGATTGGGCCATCATTGCAGCATTCTTTGTGATATCGATGCTGATTGGGGTCTTTGCTTCAAAAAAAGCGGGATCTTCCGCTAAGGAGTTTTTTCTTTCAGGAAGGAATATGCCCTGGTGGCTTTTGGGTGTTTCCATGGTGGCGACCACATTTTCCGCAGATACACCCAATCTCGTGACAGATATTGTGCGGAAGAACGGAGTTTCCGGAAACTGGGTTTGGTGGGCATTTTTGCTAACAGGTATGTTGACGGTGTTTGTCTATGCCAAGCTCTGGAGACGTTCTGAGGTTACCACCGATCTGGAATTTTACGAATTAAGATATGGCGGAAAACCTGCTGCATTTCTAAGAGCATTCAGGGCTTTGTACCTTGGGGTATTCTTCAATGTGGTCATCATGGCCACCGTTTCCTTGGCGGCTATCAAAATCGGTGGCGTCATGTTGGGCTTAAGCCCAATTGAAACCTTGTTGATTGCGAGTGTTGTCACAGTTATATACAGTTCATTAGGTGGTCTGAAAGGGGTTTTGCTGACTGACTTTTTTCAGTTTTTTATAGCTATGGCAGGAGCAATAGGTGCGGCCATTTATATTTTGGATATGCCTGAGATCGGTTCTCTGGATAATTTGTTGACCCATGAAAATGTAGCAGGAAAACTGGACTTTCTGCCTGACTTTAATGACTGGAACATGGTCATACCACTTTTGATTATGCCCCTAGCAATTCAATGGTGGGCTACCTGGTATCCAGGTGCAGAACCCGGTGGAGGTGGATATATCGCACAAAGGATGCTTTCTGCCAAGGATGAAAAAAATGCCATTGGTGCTACCTTGTTTTTCAATATTGCCCATTATGGGATGAGACCTTGGCCTTGGATCATCATTGCACTTGCATCATTGATTATTTTCCCAAATATCTCGGACATGCAAGCGGCATTTCCCCATATACCTGTCAATAAACTTGGAGATGACCTGGCATATTCTGCGATGTTGACTTTCCTGCCTACAGGTCTGATAGGAATTGTCCTCGCTTCATTGATAGCTGCGGTTATGTCTACACTCTCAACCCACTTAAACTGGGGCTCTTCTTATGTAGTCAATGATTTTTATTTGCGATTTTTAAAACCTCAGGCTACTGACAAGGAATTGGTAATGGTAGGAAGAATATCCACAGTGCTTTTGATGGTCTTGGCTGCATTTCTAGCCTTGGCACTTTCCAATGCCCTTGAGGCATTTAACATTCTGTTGCAGATCGGGGCGGGTACAGGCGCCATTTTCATTCTACGTTGGTTTTGGTGGCGGATCAATGCCTATACTGAAATCTCAGCGATGGTCATCTCATTCATAGTGGCTATTTTCTTTGAGAGTATAAATCCTAAAACGCAATGGATCAGTATTCCTGAAAATCAGGAGTACCTTAAATTGCTTTACGGCGTTGGGATTACAACTATTGGTTGGATTTTGGTAACCATTTTCACACAACCTGAAAAAGATGCCATTCTGCTATCCTTTTACCAAAAAGTCCGTCCTGCTGCTTTTGGTTGGAAAAAACTCCTGGACAGATATCCCGCAGAAAAACAAGAACAGGGTCAATTGCCAATGGAAATCGGTTTGATGTTGGTAGGATCGGTGATGGTCTATGCTACTTTGTTTGCCGTTGGATTCTGGATATATGGGAATGTGGTTTCTGCTTCCATCGCAACTATAATAGCAATTGTGGGAGGGATAATTATCATTAAGAGTTGGAAAAATATGCGGTAATCGTTTGTTTCGAACTTTTCCAAAGTTTTAAAACTTTGGAAAAGTTTCAGTTTTTAAACTCCAAAGTATTGATGAGATAAATCAAATCCACTTTGATATATTCAATAACCGGAGCCAAAGAATCATTTTTCATGGAAGTATTAAAATAAAGTGCACCTCTCAAAAAGTTGCTGGTCGAATCCGTCACAAAAAACTGGAATTGTGTAGGGACCTCTCCACTTAGTTCCGCCACCACACCGGTATAACCTTTTGGGGTGATCAGGACAGATTCCTCTATGCCATAAGCTTTGACCTGATGCTTGGCGGTCAAGTTGATTGCATCATTCATCACTGTTTTCAGGTCCTTCCCTTTACTATCCAAAGGTAGGTAGGTCAAGTGCACCTT
>NZ_JBGTCA010000521.1:0-4042 GCF_041749095.1 Aquiflexum sp.
GTCTGCAACTGCCTCTGCTTGGGCAAGGTCAAATTGACCGTTAAGGAAAGCCCTTTGGGTAAACTCTCCCGGTTTGGCAGGTCTTGCACCTTTTCGGATCAAGAGTTTGATGACCTGATTGATGATGTAGGAGGAACCATGCGTGGAAATTTCCACCACATTTTCTTTGGTAAAGGATTTGGGGGCTATAAAAAGTGATACTAACACCTCATCAATGATTCTTTCCCCATCCCGAATTGTCCCGAAGTGAATGGTATGTGATTCTTGGATATCAAGATCTTTGCCCTTAAAAACCTCATTGGTGATTTTGATGGCATTTTTACCTGACAGCCTGATAACAGCAATGGCACCGACTCCCTGAGGGGTAGCCAATGCCACTATGGTATCTTCTTTTTCGTGAAGGGAAAAGGACATAAATTACTTTGAGAATTTGCCTACCAAACCACTTAGGCCTTCCAGAAAGGGGTCGGGCAGTCTGTAACCAGGCAATTGTGTGATGTTTTCCATGGCAGCATCCATGATGATAAAGTTAGGGTAGGAGGTAACCCTCATCGCACGGGCCATGGTAGCCTCTGTATATTCTTTGCCTTTGAAATGGAAAGTTCTCTTGGTGCTTTCGGCATTCATTTTTACAGCATAGAAATTGGTATTGATGTAATCAATGACTTTAGGATCCGAGAAAGTATCCTTGTCCATCTTTTTGCACCAACCGCACCAGTCAGTATATACATCCACAAAAACCATTTTTGGACTTTCATTGGTCTTGGCAGCTGCTTCCTCAAAAGTCAACCAATTGATTTTATCCTGCGCCAAGCTGAGTTGAAAACTCATTAGGGTGATAAGCAATGCGCCAAATAACTTTTTCATAGTATCTGATTTTTTATTATCCAAATTTAACGAGTTGTTTCGATTTGTAGTTCAATTGTTGGGAAAAAGGGGTGGAGATTTGAGACAAGAAGCGAGAACCGAGAGGCGAGAGGCGAGAATCAAGAACGAAGAACTAAGAAACAAGAACCAAGAGACAAGAACCAAGAGACAAGAAAGCCTGTCCCAAAAATCGGGGAACCACGAGAAGCGAGAGACGAGAGTTAGAACCAAGAATCAAAGCCTGCCCCGAGTATCGGGGAACCAAGAAACAAAGTTTTTCCCGAGAATCTGGGAGCCAAAGCCGGCCCCGAGTATAGGGGAAGTGAGATCGTTTTAACCTAATCACAATTTCAACTTAAACCTAAATCTTCAATCTTCAATCTTCAATCTAAAATCTACCTTTTCAATCCCTTCATCCCCCAAGAGATTGCCACGTCGCACAAAGGGCTATTTCAAAACACCAAAGTTTCCCAAGTGCTCCTCGCAATGACATGCCACTGTCACACCTTCATCCTTCATCCCTTATCCTTCATCCCCCAAGAGATTGCCACGTCGCACGAAGGACTATTCAAAACATCAAAGTACCCCAAGTGCTCCTCGCAATGACGTGCCATACCTTCATCCTTCATCCTTCATCCTCCTTCCATCTCTCACTGCATCACCAATATATTCCCCGCCACATCCTTGGACATGAAGATCGATTTTTTGTTGTCAACAAGGATTTCGATGGAGCCGTCAAATTCTACCATGTCGGTGATCTTAATCCTGGCGCCGATATAGGCACCGACTTTGTCAAGGTACCTTAGGAAGGCTGCGCTGCTGTCTTTGACGGCGACAATCTGACCGGTTGAATGAAGGTCAAGTTCATTGAGCGGCAACCTTGGGCGGGAGCGGACATCGCCATATTCATCCGGAATAGGATCACCATGGGGATCAAATTTGGGAAAGCCCAGGTATTCATCCAGTCTTTGGATCAGGATCCTTGATTTGATATGCTCTAGTTCATCTGCTACCTCATGAACTTCGTCCCAGGAGAATTTCAGTTTCTCCACCAAAAACACTTCCCATAACCGATGTTTTCGGATGGTTTGAAGGGCCAGTTTTTTGCCTTCTTCTGTGATATGCACCCCATAATATTTGCGGTATTCGATCACGGCTTTGTCTCCCAATTTCCGCAACATGTCAGAAACAGAGGCGGGTTTGGTTTTCATTTCTCCGGAAATGTCATTGGTGGAAACGCCCTTTTTCCCACCCTCTGAGAGGTGGTAAATGGCTTTCAGGTAATTCTCTTCAGCGTAGGTGAGGGTACTCATGTTTTAACTTTACAATGGCAAATATAGAGATTTAGGTTATACTAAAAAATAATTTCATAGAGACTAAAAGAACTGTGGATAACTCATTTCGATTTGTGATTTTGATTTTAGGTTTGTCTAAAATAAAGATTAGTCAAGTCGTATTTATGATTCAATTTGTTGTGGGTCACATTCTTAAATTAAAGCCTATTGTCAAAAATCAGGAGGAAGGGGACAGTTTATGGAGTTTTCTTTTTGGTCAATTCAGTTTCCAAAAAGGTATGGGAGTGGATAACTTTTTTCAGGTTTTAAGAATAATTGGGGTTTTGGTAAGAGTTAGGAGAAGACTAAATCTTAAAGGTTTTTTAGATTTCTCTATACGTTCGAAATTACAAGGTGAGGCCTTGGACACTCTTGAAATAATAACAGTATCTAAGAGAATCAATTAGCGGATCTTTGTCATCTCGAGTAAATAACATTTTAGAAATGTTCAGAAAGAGAAATTACATTGTGGTTAAAGTTTGGCCTCGTCCACGATAGCCCCGATAGCTATCGGGGGGATCGGCCACTGGGGTCGTCTTTTGGGGTGGTTGGGGTTGGAAAAGCGGCGCCGCCGCTTTTTCCAACCCCAACCTCAATTAACCATATCATCCGTTCCCCGAGCTTGCCGAGGGGCAATTTCTAATTCTGTCATTGGTACGGCAGGAGAGGTCTATGAACCTTCGGGGCAGAATAGATTTCTCTCCCGATAGCCATCGGGATCGAAATGACAAGGAGAAGCAATTGACACAATTGATTCTGAAAATGTATTCGAGAGTATTAAACATTGCCTTGGCTTCTCGAGGCATCGCCAATGTGAGTGTCTCACTCACATTTCCGACGTGGCCGTCTTCACTGACATCCTTTTTCAGCCCAAAATTCAAAAACCTAAACCTAAACCATCTTTTCCAT
This sequence comes from Aquiflexum sp., assembly GCF_041749095.1. GTDB lineage: Bacteria > Bacteroidota > Bacteroidia > Cytophagales > Cyclobacteriaceae > Aquiflexum. The sequence goes on from NZ_JBGTCA010000521.1 coordinate 3,111, forward strand.
CACCTTCAAAAAATCCTCTTCCTGACTTTTCCACAAAACCTCATGTCCCGGTAACTTCAAGTAATATTTTTGATTCAAAAAAGTCTGAAAGTTTTCTTTGGCATTTGTAAGGTCTTTGAAATCCATCTCCAATCCACCCGGATAAGAATCAGACAATGATTTCCATTTTGGATTGGGGGAAAATAGGCAGGGCTTTAATAGGGCAAAACTCTCATATAGCTTACTGGGGATTTTGGGTTGGATGCTGGGTATTTGGTAATATGGCATCAATATGATGTGCGCATGATGATATGCCTTTAGAATATCTGAATATGGTATTGGAAAGCGGCTGATTTCACAAGTGATGGCAGGGTGGCCCAAAGTCTTATATTCTATCTGATGCAGATATTCAGGTAAGGTAACATGCCCTATGATATGAAGAGTGGTTTCAGGATAAATCTCATTAATATTTTTGAACCATTTAACCCCTTCCAAAACTCCATAGACCTTCGTCAGTGTTCCTGAAATCAGAAACCGGTATTGGTGACCGATAACATTATTAATGGGAGCATTAGGACAGTTATTTCCGAAGAATTTATTTTCGAGCACCGTGACAGGTTTTAATTCCGGAAACTCATCTCGATAACAGGCCTCCGCAAAAAAATAATGGTCTATAAATGATTTTGACCTGGATTCAATAAACTTGACCAATATTCGGGTAAAGGATTTTTTTATACATGATTGGGTTTTATTTTCCTGTATATTCAATGAATGGTTCTCCTGAACGTCATAAATCAGCCTTGTTTTCAGAAACAATTTGCAAAGTATTCCCGCCGGTAATAATTCGAAAGTGGTAATAATGATGACTTTGGGTGCGTCCTTAAAAAGTATGCCGAACATTTTCAAATTTACAAACAACCTCGAATAATGGTTCCTTTTTTTGCAAAAAAGCG
>NZ_JBGTCA010000522.1:0-4052 GCF_041749095.1 Aquiflexum sp.
TGAATGCGGGAGCCAATGTGATCCAACTTACTCCAATTGAAGGTGATGCACCGATCATGGATAAAATTGTAATAACCAACAAAGAAACAGGTGAAGAGAACATGAGAATAATGGAATCAGCAGAGGTTCAGTTTACTGCTCCTACCTTCCAACAATCTTTGGAATTCATAGTATTTCCGAACCCTGTCCGTTCAGGTGAATCAGTGACCATCCAAGTTCCTGGAGCATTTGACGAAGGTGTACCTACACAGGTAAGTATGACAGATATGTCTGGTAGAACGATCATTGTGGATACTGTTGCTAACACTGAAAATCAAGCCATTACAATTCAAAAGACCTTGAGAAAGGGTATCTATGTAATCATGATTCAGCATGGAAATCAGTGGTTTACAAAAAAGCTGAAAGTGCAATAAAATTTACCGGAAGAGGACTTGGTTCCCAAGTTCCTCTTCCAATAAATTATAAATGATTACTTGTTTAAATAATTATTTGGTATAATTCTATAAATTAGTTTTATCAGTTTAAGATATATGCGGATTTATATTTCAAATGTGTTTTATGCATTCCTATACTTATACAGTATTTGTTTTTTTTATTCAAGTTTTTCTTTTGGTCAGAAAATTGAATTGAATGCTCTTTTTTCGGATGGTATGGTGCTTCAGCAGAATAGCTCGGTATCTGTCTTTGGTAACTCGGAGCCTAATTATTCTTTCAGCTTTAAAGCCGAATGGCTTGATGATGAATTCAAAGTTAAAAGTAATTCCGATGGTAGATTTTTATTTAATGTCTCCACACCTTCAGCCGGGGGACCATACAAAATGCAAGTTGATAATAAGATCATTAATGATATTTTGGTTGGTGAAGTTTGGTTAGGTTCCGGCCAATCCAATATGCAGATGAGATTAAAAGAAACTGATGTTAATTTAGAGGAATTGGTAAAAAATTCTGAGATAAGACTTTTCACAGTTCCTGTCCAGGATTCAATGTCGCCGTTAACCCACCTTTCCAATGGCAATTGGGTTTCGGGGGATAATTTGGAAATGCTTTTGCAAGAATCCGCTGTCGCCTATTATTACGCTTTGACTTTACAGGAAGAGCTAAAAGTGCCAGTGGGTATAATAACCGCCTCACGGGGAGCCTCTGCCGCCGAAGAATGGATCAGAGGAGATAGTTACGAGAACCTTCCCGACTCGATAAAATCATTGTATAAGCCTGATCCACCCAAATATCCATCAAGCTGGTATAATGGTATGATAAGCCCCATTATACCCTATAAAATCAAAGGAGTGATTTGGTATCAAGGTGAAGCCAATGTTCCCAGGAAAGCATCTTATCCCATTCTTATTGAAACTTTGGTGGAAGATCTAAGAATACATTTTGAGGATGAAAATTTACCGTTTTTTATGGTACAGTTACCTACATTTAAAAGAGAATGGCAGGAATTTAGGCTCGTTCAGGAAAGCATTGCTGACAAAATGAATCATTCGGGTATGGTGACAACCTTAGATCTCGGAGATGAGAATGACATACATCCAAAAAGAAAAAAGGAAGTGGGACAAAGATTGGCGCACCTTTCATTGGCAAAAGTCTATCAAAAGGACTTTCGTTTCAGTAGTCCTAGATACTCCCAAATTGAATTTACGGAAGATATTGCACGTATTACTTTTCTGCATGCAGAAGAAGGCTTGATCACACAAGATGGAATGATGCCTAAATATTTTGAACTAGCGGGTAAAGACGGCGTTTATCACCCTGCAACAGCGAAAATACATAACAACATAATTGAGATTAAATCTCCGGAAATTTCATCGCCAACCGCTGTTAGGTATTTTTGGATAGGGTATGGGAAGCCCAATTTAATTTCCAAGGATGGCTACCCTGTTGCTCCATTTAATTATCCTCACTTAAACTTCCCTTTCAAATAACCCAAAGCCATTCCATAGGCTTCATTAGTCAATTCAGGGTCATGTTTGGCATTGGAAGGATTGGCAAAGCCGTGAACACCGGGGAAGATTTTATATTCCAAGTCTTTTCCCGCTTTATCCATTGCAGTGGCAAACTCCTCAATTATTTCTTTGGATATGTTTTGTTCAGTTGCAAACAGACCCAAAACATCTGAATTAAGTTTTTTCAGTTGATCCACATCCCGGATTGGCATACCATAGTAGATAATGGAACCAACATTTTGATCACCAAGCAGTAATGCTGATTTCAAAGACCAGCCTCCACCAAAGCACCAACCAACATTCGCAATTCTAGCATTTTTTCCGGCAAAGTTTTTTCCGGCCAGCACGATGTTTTCCAACCTTTTTTCATCAGTTCCCCTCATAAAACCCATTGCTTCCTGCGGATTAGCAGTGACATTGCCATCATACATATCCAATGCCAGGACATTGACTTTTCCACCTAGATCATTGTAGAATTTCTCTGATTCTTCTTTGATGTTATCATTGAGTCCCCACCATTCCTGATAAACGAAGAGCCAGTTATCGGATGCTTCTTCGGCTTTTAGAAAATAACCTCCTGCCTTTTTTCCATCAGGAGAAGGGAAAGTTATCATCTCACCCATTGGATTGAAATCAAATGGAATCGGTGCCGGATGGAAAGCCACGAATTTGGGATCATCCAAAAAGGCGATCATTTCTGATGGACCTGTATGGCAAATGGAGATATCATTTGTAACCACATCAGGATTTGAGGAAATAACCTTCCAGCCAATCAGGCTGAAAATGATCAGATTGAAGTAAACAATAATTTTGTACATGGGATTTGTTGTTGAATGGTAAAGAAGATTTGATGGATAAACATTGAAACCGAAAATCTGTTTTCTGTATCCAATTCTAATTTAAGCAATTGGGTTTTATCATCATAGAAAACAGACTGAATCATGATTTCCTGACAACGCCAAAGCCAGACAAATACCAATCAAACCTTTTTCTTTCCGATCAAAAGGGCTCTTTTGTTTTGGAAGGTTGGCCGATGTATTTTTAGAAATAGCTATTCAATATTTTATGATGAAAAGAATTTACTTATCCCTGCTTTTGGCAATTTGTACCGCCTCTTTTGTTTTAGCACAAAAGATTCCGACACCCAAAGAACATTTTGGTTTTGAGATCGGTGATGACTACAAATTGGCCACCTATACTGCCACCGATGCCTATTTTAGAAAAGTGGCAGAATTATCTGATAGGGTAAAATTTATTGAAATCGGTCCAACGGAAGAGGGCAGACAGATGCCCATGATGATCATTACCTCTCCGGAAAACCACCAAAAGCTGGACCGTTACAAAGAAATCTCCCAAATTCTAGGCCGTGCAGAAATCAGTGATGATGAAGCCCAAAAGCTTTCATTGGAAGGTAAAGCAGTGGTTTGGATAGATGGTGGTCTGCATTCTACTGAAACAGTTGGATCCCATCAGATGATTCCGACTTACTATGATTTGGTGACCAGAAATGATCCTGAGAATATGCGTATCCTCAATGACCTGATCATTTTGATGGTGCATACCAACCCTGATGGCCATGAGATCATCACCAACTGGTATATGGGTCCTGAAGATGTCAAAAAGAGAAATATGAGCACCCCCTACATGTACCAAAAGTATGTTGGGCATGACAATAACAGGGATTTCTTTATGAACAATATGAAGGAGACCATCAATACTTCCCGTCAACAATATGTGGAGTGGTTGCCTCAAATCATCTATAACCATCATCAGACTTCTCCGGCTGGAACGGTTGTGGCGGGACCTCCTTACCGTGATCCTTTCAACCATGTGTTTGATCCTTTGATCATGACTAGTTTGGATGGGGTAGGAGCTGCTATGATCAACAGACTGAATATCGAAGGTAAACCAGGATATACCCGATTGGGAGGATCTGTTTTCTCATCATGGTGGAATGGTGGCCTTCGTACCACCCCGTATTTCCATAACATGATCGGAATTCTGACCGAGACAACCGGTGGACCGACACCTTCTGAAATCCCCTTGCTTCCGGAAAGATTGATCCCCACTCATGCCACTCCTTACCCGATTGAGCCTCAACCTTGG
>NZ_JBGTCA010000523.1:0-10471 GCF_041749095.1 Aquiflexum sp.
GCTTTGAATTTACCATTATTTTAATTCTTTCTTACCCATTAAAACTGTAAACAAATTCAATTGCAGGATAAAAGTTTCGATTGATGCCAACTTCGGTCATCGGTCATCGGTCTTCTGTCTTCAAAGCAGTAAAGAAAATTAGCTTACAGGCACCATAGCGGATAATCACATTTAATAAAAACATGATTAAAGTCATATTTGAACCTACTTAATATCACTCCGCAAATTATTCCCTAAGCATAGTTTTGTATAAATGATTAAAGCTATGCAAGTGAGAACAGAAAAGTTGGAAAACTTTGCAGTGCCCGAAAATATTATTACATCACATTATTGCGAGAAGTTGCCATCGGGTTTTACAGGACATCTTTCCAAAGGTGGAAAAGGAATAGTGTGCAACCCTATCCAAGGCCCTGCATTATTTACTGCACATTTGCCAAACGTCCTGGATTGGTTGCATGGGCTTGAAAAACCAAGATCTATGGAAAATGAGCTTTGTGATATTCCGGTGTTGTTGTATGACAAGGAGTTGTCAACCGAAAGCCTGTTGTTTCATTACGATGGTACTCCGGCCTCTGCGAAACTAATCCGAAGATTTCTTGCACTTTTTTCCGAAAACATCAAAGAAAGTAAGGCTACCATCATTTCTCCCTGCTTTACTCCTAAATCCAAACTGAAAGAAGAACAGGAAATCATCCATCTTGTCACCCTGGCAACTGCTGAAACATCTTTTATCAAGTTTAATTTTACTCGTATCGGAGATTTTTGGTCTTATGCGGTCAAAAACAAATGCACCCTTTTAGTCACCAACAAAAATTATCAAGCGGATTTGGCCAAAGTGTTGTTTCATTTTTACAAGGGCGGAATGTGGTATGACAAGCTTTCATTCTACTTATCCGTTTAAATCATGGTTTAATATGATTTTCGTCATGTTTTTTAGTGCTTTATAAAAGTACCTTGCAGCGATGAATAACCCTGACAAAATAGTAACCCACCCTTCCAAATCTACCTGTTATCACTGCGGAGAGGATTGTAAAGAAGAAATCCTACCCTTTGACGGGAAGGAATTCTGCTGTACAGGTTGCAAATTGGTTTATGAAGTTTTGAATGAAAATGACCTCTGCTCTTACTATGAAATTGCGGATAACCCTGGCTTAAACCAAAAATCCGTTTCCTCCAAAAACAACAGGTTTGACTATTTGGATGATACTGATATCATCAGCAAACTGGTTGATTTTCAGAATTCAGGTGAAACCCATATCACTTTTTCTATGCCAATGATCCATTGTGCGTCCTGTATATGGCTGCTTGAAAATCTCCATAAAATCAATGCAGGAATAGTTTCAGGAAGGGTTGATTTTATCAAGAAAAAAGTACAGATCAAATACCATCAGGAAGAAATCAGCCTCAGAGAGGTAGTGAAATTACTTTCACGGATCGGATACGAACCAACCATCAACCTGGCTGATGTCAATAAAAAAACTGCCCCGGCAAGTGATAAAAAATTGATTTACAAATTGGCGGTTGCAGGTTTTTGTTTTGGAAACATGATGCTGTTCAGCTTGCCTGAATACTTTGCAGAGGCTGAATTGTTGGGAAATGGATTCAAAAAGACCTTTAATTACCTCAATGTATTATTGGCACTTCCTGTGTTTTTTTATGCTGCCACTGATTATTATCAATCTGCCTGGATTGCGGTCAGAAATAAGGGAGTCAATATGGATGTGCCCATTGCAATCGGGATCATCACTTTATTCACCTACAGTCTCTATGATATTTTTGGTCCGGGAAATGAAGGGTATATGGATACCTTGGGAGGATTGTTGTTTTTTCTATTGATCGGAAAATTCTACCAACAAAAAACCTACGATACCCTATCGTTTGACCGTGATTACAAATCCTATTTTCCCATAGCAGTTACCAAAATAGTCAGAGAGGATGAGGTAGTAATCCCTTTGATCAAACTAAATGTGGGGGATATCATCAAAATCAGGAATGAGGAGTTGGTTCCGGCAGACAGTATTCTACTGGAAGGAGAAGCTTATATTGATTACAGCTTTGTTACAGGTGAAGAAGTACCTGTGATCAGAAAGAGGGGAGAACTGATTTATGCAGGAGGTAGGCAAAAAGGCAAATCCCTCCTTTTGACCGTACAGAAATCCCCATCCCAAGGATACCTGACAGATCTGTGGAACAACGATTCCTTTGAAAAGGAAAAGACCAATACTTTGGAATCACTTGCCAATAGAGTTTCAGGTAAATTCACGGTTACTGTTTTGTTGGTAGCACTTTCAGCCTTGGTGTATTGGAGTTGGGAAGGTCAGGTTGCTTTGGGCGTGCTGTCTTTTACTTCAGTACTGATCATTACATGTCCCTGTGCCTTGGCGATGTCCACTCCTTTTACTTTGGGCAATACTTTGAGGGTTTTTGGCCAAGGTAAATTTTTCCTTAAAAATTCTCAAGTTATAGAGAGGCTTGCAAAAGTTGACACGGTGGTTTTTGACAAAACCGGTACGCTAACAGCCCCTTCTCAGGCTTCCGTAAAATATTTTGGAGAACCACTTTCCGATGAGTCAAAATCCCTCATCAAGACAATGGTCAACCAATCTACCCATGCACTTAGCAATAGGATCAACACCTATTTGGATGGAGTCAAGAGTTTGGTCCTGAATGCAATAGAAGAAGTACAGGGAAAAGGAATCTGTACCATTTACAAAAGTCAGGAAATAAAATTGGGTTCGGCTGATTTTGTCGGTGCGGACAACCACGATCTGCCTGAAGGAGGGAACTTGGTGTTTTTTGCCATCGAAAGTTTAATACTTGGATATTTCTTTATTCAAAGCGGTCTTCGAAAAGGTATTAGAGAAGTAGTGACCGAAATACAACAAGGAAGGACAGTCCATTTTCTATCAGGAGATCAGGACCATGAGCGTTTCAATCTCAAAAAAGTATTCGGCGATCAGATTTTGATGAATTTCAATCAAGGCCCTACTGATAAGCTGGCATATATACAGCAATTGAACGAAAATGAAGCAAATACCCTGATGATCGGAGATGGGCTGAATGATGCGGGAGCTTTGAGAGAGGCCATGGTAGGTATAGCCCTTACCGATAAGATCACCAATTTCTCTCCGGCCTCTGATGCGATCATGGATGCTTCAATGATCCAGAAATTGCCCGCATTTCTCAAATTCACCCAAACCAGCAAGAATATCATCAAAGCCAGTTTCGGACTGAGTTTTACCTACAATTTGGTAGGGGTGTATTTTGCGGTCCAAGGGCTGGTCAGTCCTGTATTTTGTGCCATCCTGATGCCCATCAGCAGTATTTCAGTAATAGTATTCACCACATTGACCACCAACTATCTGGCCTATAAAAGAGGCCTTAAAGAAAAAATAGTATAGCCATGGAAGTAATCTTTATCCTAATCGCCATCAGCCTAGTACTTGCAGGATCATTTTTGTTCCTGTTTTTCAGGGCCATGAAATCGGGTCAGTTTGATGACAATCATACCCCTGCCATCAGGATCCTCTTTGAAAATGAAACAAAAACGAAAAATAAAAAACAAGTGCCATCAACAACTAAAACGAAGTAAGTATGTCAGTAACAACACTGGAACAATTCCATTACGATAATAAGATCGTAAAGTACTTTGGGGTCGCCACCATTGCCTGGGGCCTCGTAGGAATGCTTGTGGGAGTGATTGCAGCCACCCAGCTCTTTCTTCCCGAAGCCAATCTCGGAAATCCTTACACCACTTATGGCAGAATTCGACCTTTGCATACCAATGCGGTGATTTTTGCCTTTATCGGTAATGCGATTTTTGCAGGAGTTTATTATTCAATGCCCCGGTTACTGAAAACCCCCATGTGGAGCAAAACCCTTAGCTGGTTTCACTTTTGGGGTTGGCAGACCATCATTTTATTGGCAGCCATTACGCTACCTTTGGGATTGACATCTTCGAAGGAATATGCTGAATTGGAGTGGCCTATAGATATTTTGATTGCAGTGGTTTGGGTTGCATTTGGAGCCAATATGATCGGTGCGCTGATCAAAAGAAGGGAAAAGCACATGTATGTGGCCATTTGGTTTTACCTGGCTTCATTTGTAACTATTGCGGTGCTGCATATCTTCAATTCACTGGCATTGCCTGTATCCTTGTTCAAAAGTTATTCTGCTTATGCAGGCGTACAGGATGCATTGGTTCAATGGTGGTATGGACACAATGCCGTGGCGTTTTTCCTTACTACGCCATTTTTGGGATTGATGTATTATTATCTTCCAAAAGCGGCCAATAGGCCAGTCTATTCCTATAAGCTTTCAATTGTACACTTTTGGTCTTTGATATTCCTTTATATCTGGGCTGGACCTCACCATTTGCTCTACACAGCTTTGCCCGAGTGGGCGCAGGTTTTAGGAGTTGTTTTCTCCGTCATGTTGATTGCCCCTTCATGGGGAGGTATGGTCAATGGTCTTTTGACCCTTCGTGGTGCTTGGGATAAGGTAAGGGTTGATCCTGTACTGAAATTTATGGTGGTGGCTGTGACTGCCTATGGTATGGCAACATTTGAAGGTCCAATGCTTTCATTGAAAAATGTAAATGCCATAGCCCACTACACAGACTGGATAGTTGCCCACGTGCATATCGGAGCCTTGGGCTGGAACGGATTCTTCACTTTTGCCATGTTATACTGGTTATGGCCTAAAATGTGGAAGACTAATCTTTATTCTACCAAATTAGCTACGACCCACTTCTGGATGGGAACCTTGGGAATCATATTCTATGCACTTCCTATGTATGTAGCTGCATTGACCCAGTCATTGATGTGGAAGGAATTCACAGAGGCAGGCAGATTGGCTTATCCAAACTTCCTTGAGACGGTAGTTGAAATAGTGCCCATGTATATTATTAGAGCGTTCGGTGGGCTTATGTACCTTTCAGGTGCCATTCTCATGGTGTACAATATGGTAAAAACTGCCAAGCAAGGAACATTTATAGCTTATGAAGCTGATGAAGCACCGGCATTGAAACCTCATGTGGAACATGAAGGAGAATTTTGGCACAGGGCATGGGAAAGAAAACCATTGTTCTTTACAGTCCTTGCTACCGTAGCCATCTTGATTGGCGGTATTGTTGAGATCATACCAACTATTTTGGTGAAATCCAATGTACCGACTATCAGCAGTGTACAACCTTATACACCCCTTGAGCTTCAGGGCAGGGATTTATACATTTCCAATGGCTGCGTGGGGTGTCACTCCCAGATGATACGACCTTTCCGATCTGAAACGGAGCGATATGGTGAATATTCCAAAGCCGGGGAATTTGTCTATGACAGGCCTTTCCTGTGGGGTTCCAAAAGAACAGGACCCGATCTACATCGGGTAGGCGGAAAGTATCCGGATAGTTGGCATTATCACCACATGGTGGATCCTAGGACAATGTCCCCCGGTTCATTGATGCCCCCATATCCATGGATGTCCACCAATATCATGGATCATAAGGACTTGCCTGCCAAAATCAGAACCCTTCAAAAATTGGGTGTTCCCTATCCTGAAGGATATGATCAACAGGCCAATGCAGATTTGTCAATTCAGGCAGACCAAATAGTAGCCAATCTAAAGGCTTCAGGTGTAGAAGTATTGCCGGATACTGAAATAGTTGCGCTGATAGCCTATTTGCAGCGTTTGGGGACAGATATCAGGAAAACAACAGTTGCCAACCCTTAACCCTCCTTGTTATGAAAAAAGACATCTTAAGTTCCATTGAGAACATTGAAATATATCCTATCATATCCTTACTGATCTTTGTGATCTTTTTTGTAGGGATGTTTATATGGGTAATCAGAGTTGACAAAAAGTACATCGATCATATGAAGGAAATGCCTTTAGATGATGAAACGCCAAATAACAGCAGCTATGAAAAAGTTTAAATCCATATTTATCCTTCTGGCCGGGATTTTCAGCGCTCTTCCGGCAATGGCCCAGACCAGTGAATCGTCCTGGGTTTCACAATTCCAGCAAATGGACAGCAATCAATTAACGCTGCTGATCATCATGGCAGTGATTCTGGGTGTGATCATCCTGTTATTGATATTGATGATTTATCTGATGTCATTTATGGTTGCTGTTTTCAAAAAAGACAGCCCGGAACTGGCGCAGGAACCATCCTGGTGGGATGAATTCAAACTCAAACATATCACCGGTAAATTAAAACCGGTTGGGGGCAAAGAGGAAAAAGAGCTCCTGCTGGATCATTCGTATGATGGTATAGTTGAGCTGGATAACCATTTGCCGCCTTGGTTGGTAAACGTGTTTTATGTGACCATGGCATTTGCGGTCTTCTACTTTAGCTATTATACCGTACTGGGGATTGGCAAAACACAACTAGAGGAGTATGCGGAGGAGCAAAGAATAGCCGCCATTCAGATCGAAGAGTGGAATTCACTTGCCCTGATTAGTATAGATGAAAATACAGTGACCTTCGATGCAACTACCCAGGCCTTAGAATCCGGTAAAAATATATTTAATGCCAATTGCGTGGCTTGCCATGCCACTGACGGTGGAGGTGGGGTAGGACCAAACCTGACCGATGAATATTGGATTCATGGCGGATCCATAAATGATATATTCAGCGTTGTGAAATATGGTGTGGTGGAAAAAGGAATGATCCCATGGCAGGATCAATTAAGTCCCGAAGAAATGCAGAATGTTTCCAGTTATATTCAAACCTTGGTGGGAACTACCCCTCTTAACCCCAAGGCTCCTGAAGGAGAAAAGTATGAACCTGCCATAGAACAACCGACAGATGCCCTATTTGAAGATGAATTGGAATTTGAACCAGTAGAAGCAGAAGGAGAAAATCAATAAATAAAAGTTAACCCTCTGAAGACTGCAGGGGGATTTATTAATTTAAAAATGAGTAAAAACAATCCTCAGTTGGACCCTGACAAATTTCGGGACTCCCTAGGCAGTGTGAAGGAAGACGGAAAACGAAACTGGATTTATCCCAAAAAGGTATCCGGTAAGTTTTACCGTTGGAGAACCTACTTCTCCTGGGTCCTGCTGGCGATTTTGTTTATCGGCCCCTTTATCAAAGTAGGTGGCAGACCTTACATGCTGTTAAATATCTTCGAAAGGAAATTCATTATTTTCGGTGCGGCGTTCTGGCCACAGGATACCCATTTACTGGTTTTCCTCCTGTTGATTTTATTTGTATTTATTATCCTTTTTACAGCGGTCTTCGGCAGGGTTTTCTGCGGGTGGGCTTGTCCTCAGACCCTGTTTATGGAAATGGTTTTCCGAAAAATAGAATATTGGATTGAGGGAGACGCCAATCAACAGCGTAAGTTGAATGACATGGAGTGGAACGGGGAGAAGATCTGGAAAAAGGGCTTTAAAATGACCCTTTTCGTTTTAATTTCCCTAATGATCTCCCATTTGGTCATGGCTTATTTGATCGGTGTGGATCAGGTAAAGGAAATCGTCAGTCAGCCACCAGCAGAAAACATGGCAGGCTTTATTGGATTGATGGCCTTTACAGGAATCTTCCTTTTTGTGTTTTCCTGGTTTAGGGAACAGGCCTGTATTGTGGTTTGTCCTTATGGAAGACTTCAGGGGGTTTTGTTGGATGCCAATTCCATCAATGTCACCTATGACCAAGTCAGGGGCGAACCCAGGGCCCCTATCAGAAAGAACAAAATAGAAGAAATTCCCAAGGGAGACTGCATAGATTGCAGCCTTTGTGTTCAGGTCTGTCCCACAGGAATTGATATCAGAAATGGTGTTCAAATGGAATGTGTCAACTGTACGGCCTGTATGGATGCCTGCGATGAAGTCATGGAGAAAGTGAACAGGCCTTTGGGACTTATCCGCTATGCATCGGATAACAGTGTAGAAAAAAGAACCCAAAAGTTGATTACATCGAGGGTAAAAGTATATTCATTGATGCTGGTAGTATTAATTGGAGCATTTGTGGCATTGATTACTACTAGAGATGATTTGGGTGCTACCGTGACCCGGTTTCAGGGAATGACCTATCAGGCCCGGGATACCGGAGAAATCAGCAACTTATATGAAGTGACCTTTATCAACAAAACCTTTGATCCACAGACAGTGGAATTGAAAACGGAAGACCCGGATTTTAGGGTCGAGGTCGTTGGAGATCAAAATTGGACCCTTGAGGGGCAGGCGAAATTTGATGGGAGATTCTTTATTGTAAAAAGCAACGAAGATGTAAAAATTCCCCAAGAAAAAATCAAATTACTGCTGCTCCAAAACGGAAAGGAAATCGATAAGATTGAGACAAGCTTTATGGGACCGGTTTTTAAGGGAGGAAGTTAAAGGGATGAAGGAGGAAGGATGAAGTGAGAACCAAGAAATAATAACCAAGAACCAAGAGGCGAGGGATTAACCTTTGAGGTTTTTAAAACCTCGAAGGTTTAGTCTCAGTAGATGCGAGAAACAGGAAGGAAGAGGCGAGGGATTAGAACCGAGAAGACTTGATCAAATAAAAGCATTCAAGAGTGTCAGTTAAGTTTGCCTTGTCACCTCGACGGCAGGAGAGGTCTATAAACCTAAAGGGAGAACAGATTTCTTCCGCCACGGCGGACTGGCTTCTACGTTCGAAATGACAAGGAGAAGCCTTTGACACGATTGAATCAAAAGCCACATTCAAAACCAACAATAAACTTATCCTTGTCACCTCGACGACAGGAGAGGTCTATTAACCTCATAGCTGAACAGATTTCTCTCTTCGTTCGAAATGACAAAACCCGAAAAACAATTAAACCTATCCGCTCTGGCGGAACAACAAAAAATACAACCATTAAAACAAAAAACACATGGACTGGGGAAAAGGAATATTTATCACATTAGTCGTATTCGGGATCTTGATGATCGGGATGGTGACTTTTTGTATCAAACAGGACGACATTCATCTTGTGACGCAGAACTACTACGAGGAAGAAATCAAATATCAGGATCAGATCGATAAAATGATCAATGCCAGTGAAATTGGCTACAATGTCCTGGTTTATGACAGCCAACTCAAAAAAGTGGGTTTGTTGTTGCCCAAAGGAGCAAAGGGAACACTACACTTATTCAGACCTTCTGATGCAAGACTTGATCAAAAGATTGCTTTTGATATCACAGAGACCAATAGCAGTTCGGTGGATGTCAAAGACCTGATGCCGGGGTATTGGAGAATCAAGCTGAGTTGGTCTGAGGATGGAAAGGAATATTACGAAGAGAAAAAAATCAATATCTAAGTGATCTGGACAGCGTTTTTATTGGGGTTCTTGGGTTCATTCCATTGTTTGGGAATGTGTGGCCCTATTGCCTTGGCGGTTTCTGCCAAGGACAATGCTCCATTCCTGCGCAATAAAATCATCTATAACCTTGGTCGAACGCTTACTTATACCCTACTCGGTGCGATCATCGGATTGATCGGTTTTTCTTTGGCACTGGCAGGAATCCAACAATGGATTTCCATTCTGATGGGGGCTATGATATTGCTAATGGCATTTTTTTACAAAAGCTCAGAAAGGCTGATTACCCGGACCGGTCTTTTTGGTGCAGTTTCCAAGTTGAAATCCACTTTGGGTTATTTTTTGAAAAAAGGGGGAACTCCCGCTTTTTTCGCTTCGGGATTATTAAATGGCATGCTTCCCTGCGGAATGGTGTACATTGCATTGGTAGCTTCCTTGGCGCTTCAAAGTCCCATATATGGTGCTATGTACATGTTCTTTTTTGGAATCGGAACCATCCCCATGTTGATCGCCGTGATGGTCTCCGGCAAAATCCTCTCCCTGTCCCTTAGGACCAAACTGACCAATGCACTCCCATATTTTGCGATGTTTATAGGGATTTTGTTTATTGTCAGGGGTTTGGGATTGGGGATACACTATGTAAGCCCCAAGCTACAGGTTTTTGATTATGGAGCTGAGAAGGTGGAGATGACGATGTGTGAATGAGTAGTTTTCACATATTTTGAAATTTACATTTTAAACGTTCCCATTTTGCGAATTATTGTTTTATATTTGTTCCCATATCGAGAACAATGAAAAGGATATTTGCAAAAAGTACACTGAGAGAGTTCTGGGAGAAATATCCGGATTCTGAACAATATTTAAAAACTTGGTATGAAACTGCAATGAATTCAGATTGGAACACTCCTAATGAAGTAAAGCATAGTTATGCCAATGCAAGTGTTCTAAAGGATAGCAGAGTTGTTTTTAATATTAAAGGTAATTCATATAGGCTAGTGATAAAATTTAATTTTGAACACCAATTGGCTTTTGTCAGATTTATAGGTACACATGCAGAATATGAAAAAATTGATGCAAATAATATTTAAAATCTTATGATTATGAATTTAAAACCAATTAAAACAGAAGAAGATTACAGAGTCGCCTTGAAAAGATTAGAAGATATTTTTGATGCAAAAAGTGGCACTCCTGAGAGTGATTTGCTT
>NZ_JBGTCA010000524.1:0-13080 GCF_041749095.1 Aquiflexum sp.
TCAAAAAACCGCACATGATCCTCTTTTTCCAATCACCTCAAGCATTGATTTATGCCGTTCAGGCAAAGCAGCCACTCCACCAACAGGATATTGACAAACTCATTTGGCTCTTCGGAGAGGCAAAGCAGCTTGGTTCTGATAGAGTTGAGGGAACTTATGCCGGTCCAAGAAAGGAAATGATTACCCCTTGGGCAACCAATGCGGTGGAGATTACGGTCAATATGGGAATTATTGGGATGCAAAGAATCGAGGAATACTATCCCATTACAGAAAATGATAGTATTGACCCGATGCTACAGCATAAATACATTGGGCTGGATCAGGATATTTTTGATATTCATTTAGAGCCGGAAAAAATCATTTCTGTCACCGACATCAAGGAATATAACAAAAAGGAAGGACTTGCGCTTACCCAAGATGAAGTTGATTATCTGGAAGATGTCAGTAGACAATTGGGCAGGCCTTTGACAGATTCCGAGGTTTTTGGTTTCTCCCAGGTCAATTCAGAACATTGCCGTCACAAAATCTTCAACGGTACTTTTGTCATTGATGGGGAAGAAAAAGAAAAAACCCTTTTCCAACTGATCAAAGAAACTTCCAAAAGACATCCCAATAAAATTGTTTCTGCTTATAAGGACAATGTAGCTTTTATTGATGGTCCTAAGGCACAACAATTTGCACCGAAGACCCAAGATAAACCTGATTTTTTTGTACCGGAAACCATCCAAACGGTCATTTCATTAAAAGCCGAAACACATAATTTCCCCACCACAGTTGAGCCATTTAATGGTGCTGCAACCGGTGCCGGTGGAGAAATCAGAGATAGATTGGCAGGAGGTACTGCTTCTATTCCTTTGGCCGGAACTGCGGTGTATATGACATCTTATCCCAGGTCAGAAGAGGGGAGAAGTTGGGAAAAAAATCTTGCAGGAAGAAAGTGGTTGTATCAGACCCCAATGGATATCCTGATCAAAGCTTCCAATGGAGCATCTGATTTTGGAAACAAATTCGGACAGCCTTTGATCTGTGGTTCGGTATTGACGTTCGAGCATGAAGAGGATGGAAAAGCCCATGGTTTTGACAAAGTGATAATGTTGGCAGGAGGCGTTGGATTTACAAGGAAAGAATACGCCAAAAAGAACGAACCTGTAAAGGGCGATAAAATCATCGTGATGGGCGGTGACAACTACCGAATTGGTATGGGCGGTGGAGCGGTTTCCTCTGTAAATACCGGAGAATTCAGCAATGCCATCGAACTCAACGCCATCCAACGTTCCAATCCGGAAATGCAAAAAAGGGTTTCGAATGTCATCCGGGCTATGGCCGAAACCCGTGATAATCCGATCATTTCCATCCATGACCATGGTGCAGGTGGACATTTGAACTGCTTGTCGGAATTGGTCGAAAGCACTGGTGGTACCATCCATATCGACAAATTACCCGTGGGTGACCCGACACTTTCCGCAAAGGAAATTGTGGGCAATGAATCCCAGGAAAGAATGGGGCTGGTAGTCCATGAAAAGGATGTGGCTATCCTCCAAAGGATTTCCGAAAGGGAAAGAGCGCCATTCTATGTGGTCGGAGAAACTACCGGGGACATGCATTTCAAATTCGAAAACAGCAAAACCGGCGAAAAACCCATTGATTGGAACCTGGCCTATATGTTTGGATCTTCCCCAAAAACGATCTTGGAAGACACCCCTATCAAACCCAATTTCGCCGAACCCCAATATTCCCCAGATCAATTGAAATCCTATATTGAACAGGTACTTCAATTGGAAGCAGTGGCCTGTAAGGATTGGTTGACCAACAAAGTGGACAGGTCAGTGACGGGAAGGGTTGCCAAGCAACAGACTACCGGAGAGATTCAGTTGCCATTAAATAATGTTGCCGTGATGGCTTTGGACTTTACCGGTCAAAAAGGAATCGCCACATCAATAGGTCACGCTCCCGTAGCTGCTTTGGCAAATCCGGAGACAGGTTCCAGATTGGCCATTGCTGAAGCCCTGACCAATTTGGTATGGGCACCGATTACAGATGGACTTTTCGGTGTTTCCTTGAGTGCTAACTGGATGTGGCCTGCAAAGAACCCCGGAGAAAATGACCGGCTCTATTGCGCGGTGGAAGCCATTTCTGAATTTTCCATTGAATTGGGAATCAATGTACCGACCGGTAAGGATTCCTTATCCATGACCCAAAAATACCCTGGGGGCAAAACTGTGTATTCTCCCGGAACAGTTATCATATCGACTGTTGGAGAATGCTCTGACCCCAAACTCACCATATCTCCTGACCTCAAACCCATTGAAGGAAGCAAGGTTTACTATATTGATTTCTCCAAAGACACAGCCAAATTGGGTGGATCTAGTTTTGCCCAAGTATTGAACACAGTGGGTAATGAGACTCCTGATGTGAAGGACAGCCAGTATTTTTCAAAAGCTTTTATGGTTGTCCAAAAGCTGATTGAAAAAAAGGAAATCCTTGCAGGCCATGATATTTCCTCAGGTGGTTTGATCACTGCTTTGTTGGAGATGTGTTTTCCTTCCAAAAATGTCGGTTTGAAAGTGAAAACAGTCAGATTGAATGAAAAGGATCCCATTAAAGCTCTTTTCTCTGAAAACCCGGGAGTTTTGATCCAGGTCAAAAACCCGGAAAGGACAAGGGCAATATTGGAAAATCATGGATTGTCCTATCTTTCTTTGGCTGAGGTGACCTTGGATGGAAAAGTTTATATGGAACGAACAGGGCTGACTTTGGATGTTTCCGAAATGCGGGACACTTGGTTCAAATCCTCGTACTTGTTGGACAAAAAGCAGAGTGGAGAGAAACTGGCCTTGAAAAGGTTTACCAATTACAAAAACCAATCATTGACCTATAATTTCTCCAATAATTGGGAAGGTACTTTTAATGCTTTCGGATTGAACCCTTATAGAAAAGAACCATCTGGAAAAGTTGCCGCCATCATCCGTGAAAAAGGTGTGAACGGTGATAGAGAAATGGCCTATGCATTATGGCTGGCAGGATTTGATGTGAAAGATGTACATATGACTGACCTGATTTCAGGCAGGGAAAATTTGGAAAATGTGCAAATGATTGTGTTTGTGGGAGGTTTTTCCAATTCAGATGTATTGGGTTCTGCCAAAGGTTGGGCAGGAGCATTCCTGTACAATGAAAAGGCAAAGCAGGCCCTGGATAATTTCTATGCAAGAGAAGACACCCTAAGTTTGGGTGTTTGCAATGGTTGTCAATTGATGGTGGAATTGGGTTTGGTAACGCCAACCCATGATGTCAAACCAAAGATGTTGCACAATGCAAGCCACAAGTTTGAATCAATCTTTGTCAATGTCAATATTCCTGAAAACAATACCGTGATGTTCAAAAGTCTTGCAGGACAGCGGTTGGGAGTGTGGGTAGCACATGGAGAGGGTAAATTCCAATTGCCCAAACCAAAGGATGAATACCATATCGGGATGACCTACAGCTATGAAGGCTATCCTGGAAATCCAAATGGGTCTGATTATGCTGTGGCTGGTATTGCTTCGGAAGACGGCAGGCACTTGGCCATCATGCCCCACATCGAGCGTTCCCTCAAACCATGGAACTGGCCCTATTATCCATCAGACAGACAAGAAGACGAAATCAGTCCTTGGGTGGAGGCATTCGTGAATGCTTTCAAGTGGGTGGGGAAGAAGTAATTTCCCACAAAGACGCATTTAATTTCCCGCAAAGACGCTAAGGCGCAAAGAAAATTTTGAATCCCACAAAGACGCTTTTAAATTCCCGCAAAGGAGCGGAGGCGCAAAGAAGAATGATCAAGAAGACACATTCATAGAAGATCTCACAGGCACAAAGAAAATGAGATCCCGCAAAGGCGCAAAGAAAAAAGAAATTAAGGCATACCAAGTGATTTTTTGGTATGTCTTTATTTTTTTAGTATTTTAGTTTACGATTTTTAACCTAAATTTTTTAGAAAATGACAGAGAATGAACTTGCTCGAGAAGCTGTGGATATAGCTTATCAAATCCATAAATATTTGGGGCCAGGATTATTGGAAAGTGTCTATGAGGAGGCTTTTGCTTATGAATTGACAGAACGGGGTATACCTTTTACCAGGCAGGAAAAAGTTAAGATTTATTACAAAAATGTTGTATTGGATAAAGGTTTTAGAGCTGACATTATTATTGAGAATAAATTGCTGATTGAACTCAAGTCATGCGAAAAAGTCGATAATGTATATCACAAAATCACCTTGACTTATATGAGGCTGAAAGGAATTAAATTAGGCTTATTGATCAATTTCAATGTGAATCTGATAAAAGAAGGGATTTCCAGAAAAGTAAACGGACTTGAAGATTAATAGCGAAATTATTTTATGATTTTCTCGGGAAAAAGATTTTGTCAATATAGCGCAAGCTGATTTAGGATTTGGTTTTAGTGGAAGGAAAACGGATTTGTAATATAAAATTTATTTTTCTTTGCGTCTTAGCGCCTTCGCGGGAACCCCTCAAAAATTTTGTGTCTTTTCTAAAGGATTTGCGCCCTTTCTTCCTATTTTTAAGCCATGCAAATGACCACCGCTTTTGATATCCCGGAAGGGCAGCCCAAGATCAATCACCAATCTGTTTTATTCTCAATAGGCTCCTGTTTTTCGACTGTTATTGGCGAAAAACTGACTGAAAGGAAATTCAATATAGTCAACAATTCATTTGGAACATTATTCAATCCTGTTTCCATCTGTCAGGTATTGGAGGATTCTGTGTTGGAAATGCCCATCAATTCAGAGATGGTATTGGTAAGGGATGGATTGTATCTTCACTTTGGGATGCATTCCGATGTGGTGGGATTCAGTCAGGATTCCCTGGAAAGGTTGATCAATAAAAAGCAATCACAGGCAAAAACACAGCTTGAAAAGGCAACACATATATTGGTTACTTTTGGCACTGCGTGGGTTTATGAGCATGAAAAGTCAGGGCAGATTGTTGCCAATTGCCATAAAAAACCTGCTGACCAGTTTGAAAAGCGTTTGTTGCATCCTGATGAAATACAAAAGGATTTTGCAGGATTTTTCAATATCCTCAGACAGGTAAATCCTGATGTAAAAGTAATTCTAACTATCAGT
Organism: Aquiflexum sp.; assembly: GCF_041749095.1. Taxonomy (GTDB): domain Bacteria; phylum Bacteroidota; class Bacteroidia; order Cytophagales; family Cyclobacteriaceae; genus Aquiflexum. The sequence continues at coordinate 5,120 of NZ_JBGTCA010000524.1, forward strand.
CCAGTCAGACATACCAAGGATGGGATTCCCGAAAACCAACTGAGCAAAAGCATCTTAAGATTGGCTGCCCATGACCTGACCGAAACCTATGATTTTGTCCATTATTTCCCGAGTTATGAGATTATGATGGATGAATTGCGAGACTACCGTTTTTACAAGGAGGATATGGTTCATCCGACTGCACAAGCCGAGGATTATATATGGGAAAGATTTTTAAAGACATGGGTAGACCCCAAGGCCATGCCATTGATCCAGGAATTTGAGGGAATCAAAAGAGATTTGGCACATAGACCCTTCAATCCCGATAGCCCTGCCCACTTAAAATTCCTCGAAAACCTCCAAAAGAAATTGGAGAAGTACAGCAAAGATTATGACTTTTCGAAGGAGATGGACCAATTGAGGAAACAGGTGCAGCAGAGGAAATGATTTTGAAGGAAGAAGGATGAGGGATGAAGGTAGAAGGACAGCTATTTAGAAGGACTTTTCCTTGTCACCTCAACGGCAAGTCTTGTCCGCCGAGGCGGAAGAGGTCTGGTTACCCTATGGCGGAATAGATTTCTCTCTACGTTCGAAATGACAAGGAAAAGCCAAACCAATTCTGAACCAATAAAAAAATTTGAAGGCTGCGATAAACCTCACTTTGTAAGAAGTCTAATTAACCTACAGGCAGAATAGATTTCTCCTATCGTCGATATGACAAGGAGAGGTTGAATGCTTATAGCGATCGGGATCAAAATGACAATTGGGATGACAGAAACCAGGATAGGCAAATCCCTCTTGTTTCCCCGTTATTCGGGGCAGGCTTTGTTTCTTGCCTTTCGCCTCTCGGTTCAAATCTCTCGCTTCTATCACCAAACCCCTCTTACTTTCATCTGAAGTGTGTACACCGAACCCATTGCGGTAATAAATAGGGTTTTGCGTTCCGGTCCTCCAAAGACTACATTTGAAGTCCAGTTTTCTTCTATTGGGATATGGGCTATTTGGACTCCTTTGTCATTAAAAACCGTTACACCTTTTCCGGTCAAATAAACATTTCCCCTGTAGTCAATGGTCATCCCATCTGAACCCATTTCCACAAAAAGCTTTTTGTTGGTCAAATATCCGTCCTCCTCAATGTTGTAAACATAGGTTTTATCGGCACCAATATCGGCAACATAAAGTTTTTTGCCGTCACCAGTTCCCACAACTCCGTTGGGTTTGACCAGGGTTTCGTCCACTCTGAAAAATTGTATCCTGTCTGCAGAAAGGAAATAGAGATGTTCCCCATTTTGTTGCATCTCGGGATCTCTGTCCCAATAGGGCCTTTTGTACAATGGATCTGTGATGTACATGCCTCCGTAAGGGGAAATCCAAAGATCATTTGGGCCGTTTAATTTTTTCCCCTGAAAGCTTTCAATCAGCACATCTACATTCCCTTTTTCATCTATTGACCACACTTGGTTTTCCATATCGGCACATGTGATCAGATTTTTTTGACGGTCAAAGTACATTCCATTGGATCTTCCGGAATCTTCCATGAAAACGCTGACCTCGTTTCTGGTAGCAGACCATTTTATTATTTTATTGTTGGGCTGATCTGTAAAATAAACGTCGCCATTAAGATGGACTGCAGGCCCCTCTGTAAATGAATAGCCGTCGGCCACCTTTACCAATTCAGCTTTTTTTGCTACAATTGATTTTTTATCGACGATTTGTGCCTGAAGGATTAATGGGGTCAAAATGGATAGTAAACAAAGGGAAATTGATTTTTTCATTTTTATTAATTATTTGGTTTATCGGGTAAGAAACTCAGCCCAAAGTGGGAAATGGTCTGAAATCCTGTAAGAAAGCTGAGAGAGAGTATAATTCCTATTTTTTAACACTTTATTTCTGAAATCTACAATCCCACCTTTATTGTATTGGAGACAAAGGTTATCCTCAAACCATGCAATTTGGTCATAAAATGAATAGGTTTTTTTAAAAATGGTTCTGTCAATTTCATGTAGGTCATCGGGCACATACAAACCAGAGGAGACAAATGCGTCATACGTTGGATCTCCTGTTTTGACTATATTGAAATCCCCCAAGGTAATCAAACTATGCCCCCATGAGTTAAGATCCATTGCCCATTTGAAAACCCAATCCGCTATGGCCTCTATTTCGGCTACACGATCAGGTGATTTTTTTCCAAATAGAACATGAAGTGTCAATAAAACAAAAGTGTTACCGGCAACCTGAAAACTAACAGCATAAGGTGTCCTTGCAAATTGCCGCTGAAGTGCATCAGGACGGATGGCCCTGTTTTTCTCCAAAACATCATCAGGGATGACGATCTCACAGGCAAGCCCGGATAGCTTTACTTTTCTGGTGTCAAAAATAAAAGCCAGCCTTTCATTATTGCCTTTTGATCCGGCTGTGACATCGGTCATCAAAAAACTCCAATCAGATCCCAGTAACCTCATGGTCTCTCGGAGAGCTTTGATGTTGCCCCTTACTTCCTGGACGGCTATGATGTCAAATCTTTTGATGATTTCGACAATGCATAAGAGTGAATGTCCGTCCCGTACCGGTGATCTTGTCGATTCCCACTCCATGGTCAAACCTCCGAAAACCCTGATGTTCCAGGTACAGATCAGCACATTTCTGTCCAGTTTTTTTGCAGGAATGAGTTCATTCAGAAAGAGGCTGAATTCTTTGATTTCATTTTTTATTTCTTTTGGCGGGGATTTGAGGTTAAATTCCATATCAGAGGTGAAAAGAGTTGAGGAAAAGGTTTGAAAACAATAAAGGCTTCTTATTTTTGATGAGACCCAATTTAATCCTTTATGAGCAATATGCAGAACAAATCCAAAACCTTTTTAGATAGATTTTTGGATTTCATAGAAAAGGCAGGAAACAAGCTTCCTGATCCTGCGATTTTGTTTTTGATGCTGATGTTAATGACCTGGGTTTTGTCGGCATTGCTATCACCAATAGATTTTGGGGCAGTGGATCCAAGGACAGGTGGGGAATTAAAAGTTCAGAATCTCTTGACCGGTCAGCAGTTCGCCTCTTTCCTTGCCAATATGACAGGGGTGTTTATCAATTTTCCTCCATTGGGCGTGGTGCTTTTGGCCATGTTGGGGGTAGGGGTTGCGGAGCATTCGGGCTTTATCAATGCGGGGTTGAAGTTTTTATTGGGGGTGACACCAAAAATGCTTTTGACACCGATTTTGGTATTGGTGGCCATAGTCAGCCATACAGCGGCTGATGCGGGATATGTGTTGGTCATTCCATTGGGAGGTGTGATTTTTTATGCAGCAGGTAGGCATCCTTTAGCGGGAATTGCTGCGGCTTTTGCGGGGGTGTCCGGGGGATTCAGTGCCAATTTTATTCCTTCAAGCATTGATCCTTTGATCCAGAGTTTTACCCAGTCCGCTGCTCAGATATTGGATGCGGATATTTCCTTGAACCCACTCAACAATATATACTTTACAGGTTTGTCCAGTTTGGTGGTGATCAGTGTTGTCTGGTATTTGACGGATCGGGTCATTGAGCCAAGGCTTAATAAGAATGTGATGGTGGATGAAAATATGGAGGATATCCCCAAGATGGAGACTTTGAATTCCAGAGAAAAAAAAGCCTTTTGGATTGCATTTATCACCATGATAGTCAGTTTTATTGCTTTGTTTTTTTGGGCCTTCCCCCAAGATTCAGCATTAAGGGATTCTGTCGGGGAAATCACCTCAAGGGATGCACCTTTGATGAAGTCCATTGTTCCATTGATTTTTATCCTTTTTTGGATACCAGGATTGGTTTATGGCTTTGCCTCAGGTACCTATCAAAGCATGAAAGATATGGTCGCATCCATGAGTAAGGCAATGGGCAGTATGGCCTATTACATTGTAATGGCATTTTTCTGTGCCTTGTTTATTGATGCATTTGGTAAATCCAATATTGGTGCCCTGACAGCATTGAAAGGAGCAAATTTTCTTAAAGTACTTGATTTACCTGCACAAATTACCATTGTAGGGATAGTGTTGTTGACGGCATTTGTTAATCTATTGGTCGGTTCGGCTTCTGCCAAATGGGCATTGATCAGCCCGATTTTTGTACCTATGCTGATGCAATTGGAAATATCGCCTGATTTGACCCAAGCGGCTTATAGGGTAGGGGACTCCGTATCCAATATCATCACACCTTTATTACCTTATTTTCCTTTGATAGTGGTTTTCTGTCAGCGCTATGTGAAATCCACAGGAATCGGGACGCTGGTTTCGATGATGATACCTTATTCGATCGCCTTATTGGTGATTTGGACTTCGTTTTTGTTGCTTTATTGGACTTTGGGAATTCCTTTGGGATTGCAGAGTACTTATGAGTATATCATGGTAAAACCTTAAGAGATTCTCCTGATTTGATATTCATCTATAACTTTTTGGATTCTAAAACAAATAGAATTAAGACAATTGTTCACAATGGTTTATTTGCAGATAATCAAAAGGTAGATTATTGATTTTCAATAATTATAACAATAATATTAGTAAAAACTGATTAAAATACACTTTTTATTTTATAAAAATCAAAATTACTTTTTATAAATTTGGTATAAATAAATTAGAAATGGGTTCTTCGAGAAGAAATTCGAGCCTTCAACCCTTGGATAACCGCGTTGGTACCTGTAGTTATATTGGTTGGAATGGGTGTCTATATATCCAACAATCTAAATATAGGTTACACATGGTAATATATTGCAGAATGAAAAAAATCATATGAAAAGCTTTTCCGATAGAATATTTCAATTGCTTTTAGCTGTATTGCTGATATCTTTTGGTTCATGTACATCTTACATGAATATCAACAGAATATCAAGTCCACTGACTTTGGGCATTAAAGGAACAGATACCCTTTCTTGGGATTATTTTGAGGGTGTCCTTCAAGGTGATAAGATCAGGGTGACGGATAAATCCAATATAAGTCATGAGATCATGTTCTCTTTTGTTTCTGATGGGATGCTACATGGTTTGACTTTTTGGGATCCTGTCAGTTTGAAAAAGGTTAAGCCTTATGATTTCTCGATCCCAATCAATCGAATCAGTCAGGTAAGGGGAATTGGAAAAGGTTCCGAAATAGAAGATAAAGAGAAGCCAGAGTTTTATTTCAGCGATTTATATAAGTTAAAAAAGGGTGATAAGATTATGATAGAGAAAAAAAATGGGCAACCGCATTACATGTATTTCAAAGAATCAGAAATGGGTTGTTTATGGGGATCTTGGGGGAGTAAAAAGAATGACCGGAAAATGCCAACCGAAGAGATTGAAATACCCATAAGTAAATTACAAGAAATCACAGTCAAAAGTTTCAATTCTTCACGTTCCGAATTACTAACGATTGGTTTTGCAGGTATTTTTTTAGCGATATTAATTATAGCTTATATAGCGAATCCAATCTATATAAATTAATGAATTGATATGGAGGATATTAAATAGATCATTTGAATTGGACAAAATGAACATCTCACATAAAAAATTTTAGGTATGAAAAAATTCAAATTTCAGATTAGCATTTTTCTTTTGTGTATTCAGGTCACGAGTTCCTGCGTTTCCTACATTAGTTTTCCTTCATCCCAATCAAAGGCTCAGTCAGTAGATTATTCCAACCCAAAGATACTGGACAAATTTGAAAAAGAAAAAGTTTACCGTGTTTGGCTGAATGATGGTAAAATGATTGATTTGATTTTAATCGAAATAAAGGAAGACAGGTTGTTAGGGATTCTGAAAAACAATAATAATAGCAGGGGGATCGAGCTACAAAGTTTACTTGAAGTTCCTTTTGATCAAATCAAAAATTTGGAAAAAAGGACTGTTAACTTAGGTGGAACAGCCATTTTGGCCTTAGGTTCTATCTTATTTTTCATCATTGGATATTTGGCGATTTGGGGCGATACTATTAATTAATTGAAATAAACAGGATCAGTTTTAATTGATTTTTCATAATAAAAATTTCAGGATTATCGTAATCCGCTAATATTGAGGCTTTTTTGGGTTTTATAAGTTCAATGGAAGCTATAATTTCGGATGTATGAAAACGACATTGATTACTTCAAAATCCATATCAGTTGTAATAGAAAAGCTGATTATTTGTCTTTCTTATATTCTTGTATTTTCCATACTGGCTTCGTGTTCTTCTTTTTATAAACTGAATTGGGAGCCTCATGATGCTGCGACCGCAAATTATCCTGAGAAAAGAAATCAAGATTTTGAAGGATTTAGACGAAACAAACTTTACAGGATTATGGAAAGGGACAGTATTCAACATTTGGTCCTTTTGAAAGATTTTGATGATCAAATGATTTACGGGATTGATTATACTGAATCTGACTATTATCCAAAAGGAAAAGAGAAAATGGTGAAAATTGACTTAAAGGACATTCAGGAGATAGAAGTAAAATACAACTCTGCTTCCAAAGCTCTTTGGGCTGTAGGGGCAGTGGGTTTTGTGGTTGGTATGGTGGCTATCTTTGGAATTGAATTTTTCTTACCAGAGGATGATGATATTTAAAATATTAAGACAATGAAAATACATTTAGGACACATCATTAAATCAAAACTCCGATTGATAAGGTTTTGCCTTATATTGGTTTTAATAGGATTGTCATCTTGTGTTACCTACAAGGATTTTTCAAAAGCATATCAAATCCCTAAACCCATTGATTTTTCAGATACCATGGTACAAAATTCTTTTGAAGTGGACAATGTGTATCGAATTACTTTAAAGGATAATCGAGAGTTGGATTTCGTTGTAAAGGAAGTTGGGAAATCAAGTCTAAAAGGGATTTTGAAAAATTCCAAAATTAATCGAAAGATTGAATTAGCAGAATTATTGGAAATACCTTTTGAAAATATTGGGAATTCGAAAAAAAGGGTACCGGATAACCTGGCATCTTTGGCAGCCATTGCAATACCGGTTGGAGTTATTTATTTATATGTAGCTTATTCCATAAACTCAATGTTCTTTACTTTTGATCTATTTTGAGATCTTTAGATTAATTTCCCAATTTTTTTGAATTCAAATTTTCATTTATAAATATCTCAAGAAAGCCTCCGGATTATTAAGGAAGTTTTTCAGGATGGTAAAATGTTCAGTTTCATCAAATTTGACTTTTTGAATGGTTTCAGAGAACTGAAAGATGGTGGCATTGGGCAGTGTCATCAAAATAGGGGAGTGGGTGGCAATGATAAACTGGCAGCCATCTTTCTCGGCTAAGTTTTTGATCAATGAAAAAAGTGCCAATTGACGTTGTGGTGAAAGTGCAGCCTCAGGTTCATCGATCAGGTAAATCCCTTCAGGTTGTAGCCTGCCCTGCAAGACTTTTAAAAAACCTTCACCATGGGATACTTGGGTCAAATCACCATATTTTCTGAGCAGTGCCTCCTTTTGTCCATGTACTGCCCCAACTGCCAACTTCAATCCTGTTCCACTTAGTCTTTTTTCAAAATCCACAATATCTCCTTTGAGTTCCTTGTCCAGGTTTTTCAGTCTTTTGACAAAACCGAAATAATCTTCTGCCCTGAAAAAGAAACCCCTGTAAGCTTTGCTGGTCCATCTGGTTTTGATGCTTTCCCCGAATTCCTTGATTTCATTTAAGGTTTCATCAAACTCCAAATCACTGCTTCCGATGGCAGGTAGGTTTAATTTGATGGCCAAAGCTTTGAGTAAGGTGGATTTACCTGAACCGTTTTCTCCAACAAATACTGTGATCGGCGATTCGAATTTCATCCCCTGAAAGTTTTTGAAAGCAGGAAGTCCATTGGGGAAATTGCTTGATCTTTCGTGGCCTGATGGAATGGAAATTTGATGAAGGAAGTACATTTGGAGAGAATCAGGTTTATCCTGTTTTATTTTGAACTGAATTAAATGTAAATAACCTGGAATTACAATAGAAGAATGCTTAAGAAGATTAAAATTATGAGTTGAGTTAAGGATTCATGTTGAATTTTTTC
>NZ_JBGTCA010000525.1:0-1900 GCF_041749095.1 Aquiflexum sp.
TATACACCATCAGCGGCACCTTTTTGTTTTTCATTTCCATAAGTCCGATGGGCTCACATTTAAATTTATTTTTGATAATTTGATAGCTATTTTCAGCTATAAATAATTGACCTGGCTTTGCAGATGATTGAAGGCGGGCAGCTGTATTGACAGTATCCCCAATTACCGTGTAATCCAATCGTCTTAATGTCGAAGATCCTATATTACCGCTGATCATTTCACCTGTATTGACACCTATGGAGACATTGGGTTTGAAGTTCATTTTTCCTTCAACTTCCGGTTTATTGGATATTTTTTCTATGATGTTCAGGCAGGAATTAATAGCCCGCTCCAGATGGTTTTCTCCCTTGAATACAGCAAGGACAGCATCGCCCATAAACTTATCTACAATGCCGTTTTCTTCGATAATTGACCTGGCCATCATATCGAAATACTCATTTAAAAGACCCACGACTTCATCTGGTGGGTGGTTTTCACTGATAGCTGTAAATCCACATATATCGATAAATGCGACCGTTGCTTGTATAGTTTCATTGTCAAACAAAGAAGCACCTATTTCACGGCTACCCATAAAGTTGAGAACGGTCTCATCGACATACATCTTCAAAATATTGTTTTCTTTCATGGCCTTTAAGGTGTCCTTGATCATTCCAACATGTTTGACAGTTCTGTCAATGGTGATTTCAAGGTCAGAAAAATTAACGGGCTTGGTGACAAAATCAAAGGCACCTCTGTTCATGGCAGTACGGATATTATCCATATCTCCATAAGCAGAAACAATGACTGATTTGAGCAAGGCATTTTTCTCATTCAATCTGGAAAGCAATGTTAATCCGTCCATTTCAGGCATATTGATATCACTCAACACCACGTCCACATCATGATGTACTTCCAATTGTTCCAAAGCATGTCTTCCGTTAATGGCAAAAATGAATTCATATTCATTTTGCCGGATTTTTTGCCGGAATTTCTGCTTGATCAGGACTTCCAAATCAGCTTCATCATCAACTACAAGTATCTTCGCCATATTTATAAAAATCTAATTGTACTCTCTTCAATTCAATAATTCTTTTATTTCTTTTTTAAGGGAATCAAAATCAATGGGTTTGGTAAAGAATTCTTTTGCACCGGAATTGATTGCTTTATTAAAATTTTCACTGTCACCATAAGCCGAAATCATGCTTACATTGATTTGAGGAAAACGTTTTTTGATTCTATCCAGTAATTCAAGTCCGGTCATTCCTGGCATGTTGATGTCAGAGAAAACATAGACTACCTTTGGTGGATCAGATTCTTCCAGAATACTTATGGCCTCTGCCCCGGAAAATGCAAATACCAGTTCGAGTTCCCCACTTCTTACTTCCTTACGGAATTTTTGACGGAAGAGCATTTCAACATCTTTTTCGTCGTCAACTATTAAAATTTTCATACCATTCAATCTTTATTAAGCTTATTTATTAATGTGATACTAAATTTTGTGAAATTACCCACTTGTGAGTTTATTTCAAGGGTTCCATCGTGGGCTTTTACAATATCATGTGTTATACTCAATCCTAAGCCTGTACCTTCTGTTCCTTTTTTGGTGGTAAAAAACGGCATCAGCAATTTATCCCTGTTTTCTTCGGCTATGCCCGGACCATTGTCTTCTACTTCCAACAATATCTTTTCTCCTATTTCCTTTGTCCGTACGGTCAACTTGGGCAAATAGCCGTTTATGTTTTCGTTGGTTTTATCCCTCATGGCATCAAAAGCATTTTTGCAAAGGTTGAGGATTACCCTGCTAAAGTCTTCCGGATTGATTTGGACTTTTGATAGCTTTTCGTCCAACTCCAACTTTATATCCACATTGATCGGGTTTTTGTTTGCCCTCATGCCATGAAATGCCAGATTCACATATTCT
>NZ_JBGTCA010000526.1:0-11080 GCF_041749095.1 Aquiflexum sp.
CTCTATGGTCTGCAAAACCTGGTTGATTTTGAATACCAATGGCTAGATAACAAAACTCTTGAAATCAATTATAAAGGATGTAAAAACTAAACTTTGATATGCCTATGGAATAAGCGATCATTTTTAATAAAGAATCCGGAACTGCTGTAACAGTCCCGGACCAGTTCATGGGTTGAAAACCCACTAGTTTAATCATAACAATAAACACTCAAAATTATGAATAATAATTTACTCAGACAACTTGTGTTCTGTACCAAACAAACCATTAAGTATTTCTTGCTTCAGCTTCTTGTGCTACAAGTGGTATTGGCAGAGCCATCTTCCTCCCAGAGCATGGAGGATTATCAGGTGACTTTAAATGTAACCGACCAAAAACTGGTTGAGGTTTTGGCAGCATTGGAAAAACAGACGGATTTTGTCTTTGCTTACAACCAGCAGGTGGCCAAAGACAAATCAAGGATTACAATCGCCAATACCTCGGATCTCAAAACCATTCTTCAAAAAATCACAGAGCAGGTGGATTTTGATTTCAAAAGGGTGAACAACAACATATATGTAACCCATATCAATTCCCGATTGAAAATTGATGAGAAAATTAAATATGAAGAGGATGTCATTTCCTCCCGCAATGACGTCCTGATTACAGGCAAAGTGACCGATGGTAAGGGAGAACCTTTACCGGGAGTTTCTGTGATTATTGAAGGGACGACTAAGGGAACTGTAACTGATATCGATGGGAATTACTCTATTGATGTTTCAGAGGGAGGGGTTTTGTTGTTTTCATTTATTGGATATGTGCCCCAGAGAGTCAGAATTACTAATCAAACTGAGCTTTCCATTTCCCTAATGGAAGATAATGTCAAATTAAGCGAAGTGGTCGTTACTGCCTTTGGTTTAGAAAGAAATGAGAAAAGTATTAGTTATTCCTATCAAAAAATTGATGGTGATCGGTTAGTCAAAGCTAAAAACCCAAATTTTGGAGCTGGTCTTCAAGGTAAGATTGCCGGTTTGTCAGTTGTTCAGAGAAGTGGAGCGCCTGGTGAGTCACCTTCAATTAATATCAGAGGTAGCAGATCTATCACTGGAAATAATGAGCCCTTATATGTAGTCGATGGATTTCCTATCAGCGGAAGGATCGTGGATTTAAATCCAAATGATATAGAAACAATAAACGTATTAAAAGGCCCGACTGCCGCTGCTCTATATGGTATAAGAGCTTCTAATGGCGTAATAGTAGTCACTACCAAAAGAGGTGCTGAAGCAGGTATGGGAAAGCCTAGGATTACATTCGACAAAAATGTCACTTATGATGTTCTAACCCGGTTTCCGAATCTTCAAAAAACATATGGTCAAGGAGAATTAGGTGCATTTATACCTTTTAGTACCTTTAATTGGGGTCCCCGTATAGATACGCTTGGAACATACACTAATCAATTAGGACAACCTGAACAAGCTGCAGTCTATGATAACCCCGGTAATTTTTTTAATAATGGAAGAACATATAATGTCAATTTAGATGTGTCTAATCGATTTGAGAAAGGTAATTATTCTGTTGGAGTAGGATATATTAACCAAGAAGGTACTATTGAGGGCACCAGTTTTGAAAGATATAATTTTAAGGTAGCAAGTGATTACAATTTATCGAGTAAAGTAAGAATAGGTACATCTGTAAACTTCTCGTCTGCTAATGATAGCAGAGTAGTGGATGGAGCCGGTAATTCAAGTTTGTTTTATGCTGCATTCTTTGCTCCGGTAACATATGATTTGAGAAACAAGCCTATATCGCAACCAGATGATCCTTTTAATCAAATCAATTTTAGGGGAGGACATGATAATATCTATTGGTCGATTAAAAATAACAGCAATACAGGTGACGTGCTGAGAACTTTCGGAAATACTTATCTGGAATATAAGCCAGTTGATTGGATTACCCTAAACACTAGGTTGGGTGTCGATTATTTGGTTTCTAATCGTAAAAATGTATTATCCCTGGGATCTGGAGCCACTGGTGGAAGAACTAACCCTCCTCGTGGTGGGCAAATTACTGACTTTAATCAAAATCAAAGACAATTTAATGCTGTTACTACCTTAGTTATAGATAAACAAATTCATCCCGATCTAAGATTAAACTTTATAGCCGGCAATGAATATTTAGATTTTAACTCAAGGCAAATGGTGATCACCGGTAATGATATTGTTATTGGGGGTTTTGATCATATATCCAATACCTCACTACAGATACCTAATGAAAATGTCAATAGAAGTAGATTGGTGGGTTTCTTTTCAAATGCTGAATTAGCCTATAAAAACTACCTGTTTTTCAATGCTTCGGTAAGAAATGATATTGTTTCCAATATGCCGAGAGGGAATAGGTCTTTTGTTTATCCCTCAGTCGGTATGGGCTTTGTCTTTACTGATGCATTCAATATAGAATCTAATATTTTGACATTTGGTAAAATAAGAGGAAGTATAGCTGAAGTTGGCCAAGCAGGTCCTTTGTATGTAGGTCAAAATGTTTTTGTTAGGGGGATGGTAGCGGAGAATTTTGGTGCTGGTGCGTTTCAGTTTCCTTTCCTTGGCTTGCCCGCATTTATGATAGATAGAAATCAGGTGAGTAATATAGAGCCTGAAAACATCAAGACAAATGAAATAGGGTTTGACCTAAGATTTTTCAACAATAGATTGGGAATTGATTATAGTTATTATGAAACCTCTTCTGAAGGTCAAATATTCAGAGTGCCCCTTCCGCCCTCCACTGGGTTTGGTACTGAACTTAGAAACTCAGGAATTATGTCTGTAAAGGGCCATGAGGTGGTATTGAATATTAATCCTATTAGAAAAACTGATTTTAGTTGGGATATAACTACAAACTTTACCGCCTTCAAAAATGAAGTTGTTGAATTGGCAGAAGGTATTGAAAGATTGACATTGGGAGGATTTAGAGCTCAGATTGTAGCCGAAAGGGGATTGCCATACCCCAGTTTGTTAGGTAGTTCCTATGCAAGAGATGCAAATGATAATGTAGTGGTAGATTCAAGGCAGTTTTTGCCCAACGGTAATGCAAATCCTGCTTATGGCATGCCATTGAGAAGCCTCGAACAAAACACTTTTTTGGGTCAGGTAAATCCTGATTTTGAAATTGGGTTTATCAATCAATTCCAGTATAAACAATTTTCCCTGGCGATTCAAGTTGATTGGAGACAGGGAGGATTCATTTCCTCTGGCAGTAATCGACTGGGAAAACTGTACGGGTCTTTAGATGTAACCGGTAATAGAGAAACTCCTCAAATTTACGATGGATCCAAGGGGTTTTATGACGTTGCAGGAAATTTAGTGGTAGAGGGAGTAAATGATATTCCAATAATTCAAGGACAGCACTTCTTTAGAAATGTCCTGGATCCTATTATCGAATCCAATGTTTACGATGCCTCTTTTGTGAGATTACGGGAGATAAGATTATCGTATGATTTGTCACCTGATTTACTCAAGAGAATTGGATTTCAAAACGCTTCATTTTATGTTGTGGGAAGAAACCTTTGGTTAAATGCTGCTTTACCTAATTTTGATCCGGAGATGGTTTCAGGATCAGGAAATGTTAGAGGTGAAGAATATTTAGTAGTTCCACAAACTGCTAGCTATGGTGCAGGTTTAGTTGTATCCTTTTAAAACAAGAAAATTATGAAATCATTAATAAATAAATCATTCGCAATTCTTCTTTCCTTTTCCACCGTTTTACTATCCTGTAGTGATGATGTGATGGATAGAATAGATACTAATCCCAATACACCTACCTCAGTAAATGTGAGGCTTTTATTGCCCCATACAATAATGTCTGTAGTGTACGGTGTGGCAGGGGATTTTACGGCAAGACAGGTTTCATTTAATATGGAACATACATCTAATGTAAGTGTAAACAATAATTTCGACCCCTTTTTTATAAATGAAAGTTTATGGCAAAGTGGATATTTCGCATTGAATGATATAGATGTATTGATGGATTATGCAGAACGTAACAACTTTTTATTTTTTAAAGGTATCGCTCAGGTTCTGCAGGTTTATACTTTGAGTATGTTAACTGATGTATATGGGGACATTCCTTTTTCCGAGGCTCTTCAGGGTAACGCTATCAGAAGCCCACAGTTTGATAGTCAGGAGTTTATTTATTCTGAGATGTTTAGGATTTTGGATGAATCTATTGCAAATATTTCTGCTAATTCTCCCGATAATCCCGGAAATACAGACTTAATGTTCAATGGAAACAGGAATCTTTGGATTAAATCTGCCTACGCATTGAAAGCAAGGTTGCATAATAGGTTGAGTAAAATTGATGCCAATGGGTCTGCCAATGCCGCTTTGTCTGCTATTTCAAATTCATTTGTTGACCACACAGAAGGGTTTGTATTCACCAGATATCAAGAAGGTACTGCACATGATAATCCCTGGGCAGGCTTTCAAAAAGCCCAGAGAGTGTTTGCTATTTCTGAATCATTTATTAATCACATGAACAATACATCCGGTGATATTAATAATGATCCCAGAGCAGCGAGATGGTTCAATAGAATAAATGGCAGTTTTGTGGGAGCTCCTGTAGATAATGCACCCGCTGATCCTAACTTTGTAGCCTTCTCATCTCCTTCTACTGCCAATGTTATAGGAGATGATGCTCCTCAGCCATTGGTGATGTTCGATGAATTGATGTTTATAAAGGCAGAAGCACATCTCCGGTTAGGCCAACAAGCCCAAGCTTTAACGGCATTACGTGATGCTATTACTGCCAATATGAGAAGAAACGGTATAGCAGAAGGAGATATTAGTGCATATATTACTAGTTTAAATCTGCAAAGTGCAACGCTAAATAATATTATAGCTCAAAAATATATTTCCTTTTTCCTTTTCAATCCTGTAGAAGCCTACAATGATTGGAGAAGAACGGGTATACCGCAGTTGACTTCCCAAGTCAGACAAGTGCAAAGATTACCATATCCAAACACGGAAACCAACCGAAATCCCAATACACCAACTGGGATTAATGAGGCGACTATTTATACCACACCGGTATGGTGGGCCAGGTAATAACTCACCCTCTCTTTTTTTAATTTAGAGGTAAATCCTGCCATCAGGATTTACCTCCTTATTATTCACTCAATAAACGTTTATGTATTTCCAAAAAATTGCAAAAATATTGACATGCCTATGTCTAATGGGCCCGGGTCTTCAGGCACAAGTTCATCCTGATGCACAGTTTGCAGAGGGAATTCTCCTAAATGAAAAATTAGATGGATTTAGAGGGATTTGGTATGCCAACCAACCAAATAAATCAGAGTTTGTCTATAAATACGGAGGAGGGTTAGGTACCTATACGGCCAATCATAATCCATTGGCTATATATGCCGAATCTGTTAAAAAGACATTTTTTTGCTATGGGGCTGAGAATGAAGCCGGTTCCTTGATTTATGCTATATCTTATTTCGATCATAATTCTCAAACGGTAGCACAGCCCACCGCAATATTTGACAAAAAAACGAACGATGCTCATGACAACCCTGCCATGAGTATTGATAGCGATGGCTACATTTGGATATTTGGGACATCACATGGGATATGGAGACCCTCCTATATTCTAAAAAGCAAGTATCCTTATGAGATCAATGAATTTGAACAAGTCGAAGTCACCAAATTGGTGAATGGCGAGGCAACAATCATGGATAATTTTTCCTACCTACAGGTGTATCACTCTCCCGAAAAAGGATTTATTGGACTTTTTACCCATTATGTTGATAAACAATTTGAATCCGGGAAGAAGATGACAAGGGTAATCGCCTGGATGAAAAGTAAGGATGGGAAAAATTGGTCTGAATGGAAAGACATAGCCTCTATAGATGAAGGCCATTATCAGACCAGTTTTTTTTCAAATGGGAAGCTTTCAACGTCCTTTAATTATCACCCCTACACAAAGGGAGATATTGGGTTGAACTATAGAACAAACTTATACTACCTGGCAACTGAGGATTATGGTAATTCCTGGAAGTCCGCAGATGGAAAAATCATCAATTTGCCATTAACTGAAGAAATGAATGCTGCCTTGGTAAGAGATTATAGGTCAGAGGGATTACTTGTGTATATCAATGATGTGATGCATGATGAAAATGGCTATCCGGTAATATTATATATCACCAGCAAAGGTTTTGATCCAGGGCCGGAAAATAATCCCAGAACATGGAATTTAGCTAGTTGGAATGGGAATCAGTGGGACCTCAGTAAAGTTACTGAATCAGATAGTAATTATGATATGGGCTCGATTTTTATTGATAAATCCGGAGATTGGGTGATCGTTGGCCCCACTGAACCTGGTCCTCAAAAGTTCAATACAGGAGGGGAAATGGCCATGTGGAAAAGCAAGGATAAAGGAAAAACCTGGAAACTTCACAAGCAATTGACCAGGAACAGTGAACAGAATCATTCCTATGCCAGAAAACCACTTTTGATGCATCCGGATTTTGTGGCCTTTTGGGCAGATGGACACGGTAGAAAGCCTTCAGAATCTAGATTGTACTTTACGAATTCGAAAGGACAGGTTTTCCAATTGCCATGGAAAATGGAAAGTGAATTTGTGCGGGTTTCAAGAATGAAAATGAAATGAAATACTCATCAAATAAAAATATGAAAGGACTAGGGATCGCATTAGCCGCTTTTTTCATGACATCTTGCTTTACATTAAGTTCTCAAACTTTACCTATCAAGCATGGGCTTATCGCCTTTTGGGATTTTTCCGAAGAAATGGGAGAACCAAGAAAGTCCATGACTAATTCAAAAAATAAAAGCTATTATTTGCTCGAAGGAAATGGTGGGATTCCAAAGGTAAATGAGGATCCGATCAATGGAACATCTGCGGCTATTCAGGACGGAAGCTGGTTTTTTATCCCTAGAGATTCTTTGGGAGAACTCAACATTTTTGGGAAAGATGCCCAAGTGACAGTAGTGGCCTGGGTCAAAAAAGAATCTCCCAAAAGTTGGCAGGCCATTGCAGGTGTGTGGGATGAAAGTAGATCAAAAAGGCAGTTTTACATGTTTTTGAATGCACATTCCAAAACTCATTACAATGAGATGGTCCGTTATCCAGCTCAAGGTTTGTTGCATGGACATATATCCGCAACAGGCGGCAAAAGCCCCGACCGCGAAGCATGGATTTCATATTCCAGTTCAGGGGAGCCCGTACCCGACAATCAATGGAACTGTATCGCCATTACTTATGACGGGAAACATATCAAATCCTATATCAACGGAAAACTGAGTGCTGCAGAGTTTAGTAATCCCTTTCCCTATAATCATGGAATTTTTGATGGGGGTGAAGACGGGGCTGATTTTACAGTTGGGGCCAATTCAGTAAGTGGAAAGATGACCAATCAATTTATCGGCAAAATTTCGGGGCTTGCGGTTTTTGATACAGCCCTTAGCAATAAGGATATTACTTATCTAAATAAATTTGGAATATCAGTAAAGGCTGAAGATGAGGATTTCTAAAAATGCAATCCACGATATTGTGAGGTGGGTTTATATAGCCCCAAATCACCAAACAAGGTATATCAATTTTGGGTTTATTGATCACCAAACCAGTCCGGCCTCCGGACTGGTTTTTTCCAAAAACGCTATCAATCTTCGAATAAGAGCTTTCTCATTTTTTGTATTCCTAGTTTGGGGCTTGAAAGAACCGGTTTTTTGATGTGCTGCAACTCTGGCAATAGCACGATCATACTTCCCTGCGCCAGTACTATCACATCCACGTCATCCTGAATGGCTTCTATTTTTTCTTTTACCATGCGATTATGCATGGCCCGGTTCCCTTCTTCCAACAGAACCTTCAGGGCACCGTCTACCAATGCCTCAACGATTTCCACCTCCTTGTCTGCAACTGCTGCCTTTTCTTTAATCAGCCTGGTACTGGGACCCATGGTAGAGGCAACTGTTGCTACCACGGCAATCCTTCTGCCAAGTTTAACGGCCTCTTCGGCCATTGCCTCGTCCACTTTGAGTACCGGTACATCAATCTTATCGGCCGCAGCACTCGCGGCTTCCCCTACTGAAGAACATTGATTGAATATGGCATCCACACCCATAAGGGCAGCATTTTTAAAGTATGTCTCCATTTTTTGGTACACCCGGTCAGTGGCATAGCCTGTATCCATAACCTCTGCCAACAAGCTATCATCCACGATATTGATCAGCTCAACTTCAGGAATTATTTCTTTAAAAAATGCTATTATAGCATCCACTGAGATAAAACTCGTATGGACTATGGCTACCTTTTTCTTATTCATATCCCAGTTTGTTTGAAAGTCTGAATTTTGGTGCAGTTATTTTAACTTGAAGGATTGTCATGCTACCATTTGCCATTGTCCTTTCTTTTTGATTTACACCTTTGTTAGATATCATGGTTAAATATAGACAACCTGGGAAGAAGAATTAGAAAAATCCCTCCTTATTTTTATGGCAAATTGCTTCTTCCCGCAAGTTTTGTTTGGAGAAATTATTTATTGAAATTGTACCTTAAGTAGCTGAAAATAATGAACGTAATGGCAATTTAACTTAAAAAATCAAATGAATTCTATTCAAATCCTTCTGATAGCAATTGCCCTATTAATCAGTTTTTCTCTGAAAGATAATCCGGTGCAAAATGGTACCGATTCCCCTTCTTCCAACTATGATTTGGTAATATATGGAGGCACACCTGCCGGAGTAGCTGCTGCAGTTCAGGCTGCTAGGATGGGAAAGAAGGTTGCTTTGTTAGAACCAACCTCGACTGTTGGTGGAATAATTGTCAATGGTCTGGGTGGAACCGATATTGATAATCACCGGGAATTTCAAAACAGCCCTGCGGTGGGCGGGATTGCGTTGGAATTTTACAGGAAAGTAGCAGAAAACTATGGGAGACTGGATGAATTTAATGAAAAATTAAAAAACAGGTTAAAGGATGGGTCTATTTGGAGATTTGAACCTCATGTCGCAGAAAAAATCATAAAGACCCTTCTAGAGGAAAACGGGGTCTCAGTTTACTTAAACACCCGCTTATCCGAAGACAAAGACAATGTTTTGAAAAGACAAAGAATTATAAAACACCTTAAATCAGAGGACGGCCAAGTTTTTTCTGCCCGTATGTTTATCGATGCTTCACTGGAAGGAGATCTTCTGGCAGCTTCGGGTATTTCCACCACTTGGGGAAGAGATTCCAATGCAAAATACAGGGAAACAAAAAACGGCATCAGAGGTGAAACAACCTATAGACAATTTGAAGTAAAGGTTGATCCCTATATCCAGCCCGGAACTCCTCTGAGTGGACTGATCCCCACTGTACAGGAGGGGGAACTGGGGATTGAAGGTGAGGCGGATCAATCCATTCAGGCTTATTGTTATAGGATGTGCCTTTCAAAAGACCCCAAAAACCGACTTGATTTTCAAAAACCGAAAGATTATAAACGTAATGATTATGAAATCTACTTAAGGTATCTCAAAGCCGGAGGAAAACTATATAGGCCATCACCCAGCATACCCAATGGAAAAACCGACTTGGGAGCATGGCATGATTTATCCCATAATCTTTATGGGATGAATCATGAATACCCTGCAGGCAATTATGAAACAAGACAACGGATCTTTGATTTTCATCAATCATTTACCCAAGGGCTGTTTTACTTTCTTGCCCATGATCCTGAGGTTGGTCAGCTTGATTCAGAGCTTCAGCAGGCATGGAAGCAATGGGGATTGTGCAAAGATGAATTTACAGATAATGCAGGATGGCCCCGCCAGTTTTATGTGAGGGATGCCCGAAGAATGGTTTCAGATTATGTCATTACCGAGCATCATATCAGGCGGAACAATCCCACGCCGGTTCCGGATCCCGTAGCGGTAGCCTTTTGGCCTCCTGACCTGCATTCGGCCCGTAGAATTGTGAAAGACGGATTTGCTTACAATGAAGGTTTTGTTTTTGGTGGGGACGACTGGTGCCCCTTCGGTATATCTTACCGGGCTTTGGTTCCTAAAAAATCCGAATGTGAAAATCTGTTAACCCCCACCTGTCTTTCCTCTAGTCATGTTGCTTATGGCGCAGTTAGGATTGAATTTACCTACATGGCCTTGGGTCAAGCCTGTGCTATTGCATCGGTCATTGCAATGGACGGCTCCATTCCTGTTCAAGAGGTTGAATATGAATTGCTTAAAGAAAAACTTTTAGGAACAAATCAAGTAATCGACCCAAATCTAGTTGGCCGCCCAGATGATTTTTAAAACCAACTGGGGTTATTTTGACATTCAATGCCTCTATATTATAGAAGTAAAAATATTACGCCTATTTCCTAAAAATGAAAATTTAAAAAGCAAAGACCTGACCCCTGTTTCCGATTTCAAGTCCATAAATAAAGATTGGGTTTATTGATCACCAAATCAGTTCGGCCTCCGGACTGGTTTTGTTTCGTTAACAGCCTTAAATTTTTATACTATAATGTCCCAATGACCGAATCCATCCATAAAAATTTACCCACGCACTTTGTAAATTAACCGGTAATGCAAGGATTGACCACGGATCAACATATTTGACAATTACCGAAAAAGTTCCTTATTATTAATTTAACCAATTGTTAATCAGTAATTTAAGTAGTATTTGTAAATATTTCTTCATAATAGGGGTTACGTTGCTAGCTTTATTTGCTTTTTGATATGAGAACCGTTTCTTATTATAGAAATGTAGAAAGCAAAGGTGTGAAACTTTCTGTTTCCGATCTCAAATTCATAAATAAAGATTTAGGGTTTATTGATCACCAAACCAGTCCGGCCTCCGGACTGGTTTTGTTTTGTTTGCCTCCATAAATTTTTATACTTTATGGTACCAATAACCTAAATCGGAGCGGCCCGTCACCCTGACGTAGGAAAGCCTGCCCCGTCCGGATAGCCCCGATAGCTATCAGCTTTTTTATTGCAATATCTAATTTTAGTGGATAGTTTCCAAAACCTTCTTTGGGCAAGTATCCCAATGAATATAACTCTAATTAATTATGGCGGTTTTTTTTATGTTGATATTCTCGGTGATGGT
>NZ_JBGTCA010000527.1:0-3467 GCF_041749095.1 Aquiflexum sp.
ATCACTTTGTACGGGGATTTTTGGGAATATCAATCGGGAGATTTCAATGAAGTCATGAGGGTGAACATGGGCGGCACTTTCTTTCTGGCACAGGCTGCTGCAGGGGTAATGAAAAATCAGGAAAATGGAGGTTCACTGTTATTTACCTCTTCAGTTACTGCCCATCAGGCCCACAAAAACCTCGCTGCTTATGGCATGAGCAAAGCAGCCATCGAAATGCTTGCCAAAAATCTGGTCATCGAGCTTTCAGAATTCAACATCAATGTCAACACCATCGCACCGGGTGCAACCCTGACCAAGAGAACTGCCATGGACAAGGACTATGAAAAAACATGGTCAAGGATAACCCCAATGGGCAAACCGGCATCAGTCACAGATATCGCCAATGCAGCCGCTTTTCTTGTTTCTGATGAAGCAAGGCATATTACAGGTCAGAATCTGGTAATTGATGGTGGTTGGACCAGTATCAGTCCTTCGCCTTATTGATGAAAAAATGAAAGCCCACTTCCAAGACCTCTACGAGTACAGTCTACAAAGCAACCTAACCACAATTGGTTTATTGGAAACCTACGGTTCTGAGGTACCTGAAAAAATCATCAGAAATTTCAGCCATATCCTCAATGCCCAACATCTTTGGAACCATAGGATAGAAGGGAGTAAATCTTCTTTTAAAGTATGGGACATTCATCCCATCAGCCAACTCAGAGAAATCAACGAATCTTTGTTCCAACAATCATTCACAATCATAGAAAAAGAGGATTTTGAGAGACAAGTAGACTATATCAACTCACAGAAAGAATCCTATACCAATTCAGTCAAGGAAATAATTTTTCATGTCGTCAACCATTCAACCTACCACCGTGGTCAAGTCATGATCCAACTCCGTGAATCGGGATTGGAAGCCACATCTACTGACTATATATTTTACAAAAGAAAATAAGGTGTTTTTCCTAAAAGCTAAATAATGTCAGGTCCGCCAAAACCAATCAACCACTCCCCTGCCCCATGGAAATTAACTGGAGAGGGAATCATCCTTGTCTTCAAATTCAACAAACAATGGGTTGAAGAAAATGGCTTTTTAAATGATGCCCAAAAAGGAAATTTCAAAGGAGGCTTGGGATTCGTGATGTTGGTCAATTACCACAATTCCCCTGTCGGTCCTTATAAGGAATTATTGTTTATTCCGGGGAAATTTACGCCACACAAAAGGCAGACCATCACCCGGATATTTGTGGATTCAGAGGAAAGTACAGAAAACGGCAGGTTCAATTGGGGGATTCCCAAAGAGACGGTCCCGATGATCTGGCAAAAAAACGGCAAGGAAGAAACCATTGGTATTGGCCATGAAGATGATCCGATTCTATTCTGTAAAATCACTTCCGGTGGTATTCCATTTCCCGCATCCACAAAACTAATCCCCATTCACCTTTTTCAGGAATTGGAAGGGAAAACGTTTTTGACAGACCCAAGTGGTTCCGGTTGGGGGAAATTTGCAAAGATAGTTTCTTTGAAAATCAACCAGGAATATTTCCCCGATATCAAATACCGGAAACCCCTACTATGTATCAAAGTAGATCCTTTCACAATGCATTTTCCTGAGGCTCAATAAATGTCCCTTCCCCACCAAAAAACAGTGGCCCTATCAATAAGATGCTTTCTTTATTTAAAGAAAAGTTTAAATTGCTTTTGACCAACATAAAACCTTTATCATGAAAAACTTCTGCTACATTATTCTGGCTTTCTTCATTATCAGTTCTTGCTCACCTAAGGAAGAGGATTCCCTCCCAATGAAAGTAGCCAAAGCCTATGGCTTTGATAATTTCGATAAAATAAATTCAATAGCCTATACCTGGAATGTACAGGCCAATCCGGAAACTGTTCGTACCAGAGACTGGAAGTGGAATATCAAGGACAATACGGTTTATTATGCAGATGCTGATACCAGCTATACCTACAGTCTGGACATTCCCGCTGATCAAATGCCTACTGGTGACAAAGGCTTTATCAATGACAAATACTGGCTGATGTATCCCTTCCAATTGGCATGGGACAGTGGCTACACCTTTGAAGTGGAAGAAAATGTCTCTGCTCCTATTTCTGGTAACAACAGTACTAAGCTGATTATTATTTATAATGATGCAGATGGATATACGCCCGGTGATGCCTATGACCTTTATTTGGATGAAAACCACTTGATCAAAGAATGGGTATTCCGAAGAGGGAATGGTCCTGATGGAAGGGCCATCACATGGGAAGCAGAAAAAGACTTCAAAGGGATCAAACTTGCCACCGAGCGTAAAAATGACGAGGGAATGAAGTTTATCTGGTTCACCAATATTGAGGTGGATTGATTGAGTTTTATTTATGCATGACCAAGTTTTAATTCATGCCATGACTCAAAGTCATGGCATGAATTACCCCTCCTTATAAATCTCACAATTAAATTTTATGAAAAACTTACTATTACTCATCTTTCTCTTTACTTCATTTCAATCATTTTCCCAAAAACTCACAAAAACAGAGCGACAACTCGTTGACCTGATCGACAAAAACTACGAAGAAACTGTTGCCTTACTGGCAGAAACTGTCAACATCAATTCTGGAACATTAAATCTGGAGGGTGTCCGCGAGGTGGGAAGGGTTTTTGAAAGGGAATTTGCCAAAATCGGTTTTGAAACCGAATGGATCACTTTACCCGACTCACTGAAGAGGGCAGGTCATTTTGTGGCGACCAGAAAAGGAACCAAAGGCAAAAAGCTTTTTTTTATCGGACACTTGGATACGGTATTTGAAAAAGACATGCCCTTCTACCCCTTCACCATGGTCAATGACTCCACAGCAAAAGGTCAGGGTGTCAATGACATGAAAGGCGGGAATGTGATGATTTTTGCCACGTTGAAGGCGTTGGATCAAATGGGACTTTTGAAAGACCGGACCATCACTGTCTATTTCCCCGGAGATGAAGAAAATGCTGGAGACCCTTCCTGGGTCAGCCGGGCTGATTTTGTCGAAAGGGCCAAGCAGCATGACTATGCCTTGGGTTACGAAACCGCACAGGGTTTCAATATCGCCACCGTGGCCAGAAGAGGTGCAAGTGGATGGACTTTGAAAACCACAGGCAAGCAGGTGCATTCCTCAGGAGTATTCAGAGAATCGGTAGGATATGGGGCCATTTATGAAGCATCAAGGATTCTTAATCAATTCAGAGAGGAATTGGCAGGGGAACAATACCTGACTTTCAATCCTGGACAATTTATAGGAGGTTCAGATATCAGCTATAATCCGGATACGGGAGAGGGTGAAGCGTTGGGCAAAACCAATATTGTGGCAAGGGAGGCTTTCGTTACCGGTGATTTGAGATTTTTGGGTGAACCCCAAAAAGAGGCTGCCCGGGAAAAAATGAAACAGATAGTATCCCAAAACCTGAACGGAACAACCGCCGAAATCAAATTCCAGGATGGCATCCC
>NZ_JBGTCA010000528.1:0-12781 GCF_041749095.1 Aquiflexum sp.
AAAGTCCCGCTACTTCTCCGATTTTAAGCTTGTTTGGCTTTACAACCTCTTCCATGAAAATCTTTCCAGGATGAATATATGTATCAATATGTCTTTCCATATTTTTCTGTTTCAATGATAATCTTCTAAATCTATATCGTATGCTGATGCAGTATTGTTGTCAAAATTATATGTAATCCTCCAGTTCCCTGAGACTTCCAAAGACCAGTCCCCTTCCTGTTTCCTTTCAAAGGATGCGGTTTCAAATCCGGAAAGGGGAATAAGTCATCAGGAACCTTTTCTATGCTATCAATGATATCCATAACAATTTCTATTTTACTCACCATTGTTAAAGGGAGTTTGCTCTTACCACCTTTTATCCAGTAATTCTTAAGGGCTTTGTGCTTGATGCTTTTTATCATAAGCCATACGTATAGTGTAAATATACGATATGCAAATTGAGATTTCAAAATACATCATGAATCTCACCTCCTGAAGAATATCTGTACAGCAGTGGTGCGAATTATGCGGGGTTGCCGGATAGGCTAATGGAAGTGATTTTGGTAGAGTAATAGTGGTCCAATTCGCCGCGGCGAATTGGACCTTTTTTATTGTCAGTCTTCAGAATGCATTTTCTACACTCATAAGACTGTAACGTTTTGGTCAAAGTCTGAAGACTTGAACCAGTTGAACTTGAAATCTTGTAATCATACTTACAACTTATTCAAAAATATCAAAAAGTTATCATCGTAAATACAACTCTAATTCCTCACTTATCCTCCATAAATTCCTCAATCCATCTATATACCTTATTTGGTGTGTATATAAACTGTGCTATCATGGGAACATGCTTTTTCCATTTTTGAAGATGAAAGTTAGGTTCGGGTTCTATTTTTTTATATTCCTTCAAAAACCTTTCAGTAGTCTTTTCTATTCCAGGTAGCGTTCTACCTCCCATCATGATCAGCATTGGCGGATCTTTTTCATCCAAATAATAAATCGGTGAGGTATCTTTCCATACCTGTGGATCATCCGTGAATGCCTGGTATTTGGTACCAGGTTCGTAATTCATTTCATTCAAAAACCAATACATATCCAGGCCCGCAGCATCAATCAGGATTGTTCCCTTGATGGGATTTTCCATGCCCAGAGTATCAAAATATTCATTTCGGACAGAAATCAAACTCGCAAGATGCCCTCCCGCAGAATGTCCCGAGACGAATATCCTATCAGGATTCCCTCCATAAGAATTGATGTTTTCATTTGTCCATTTCACAGCTTGTGCAGAAGCTTTTGCCATATCATGGACCTGATAATCGGGACTGAGTGGATAATCTATGATGACTGCTACGATTCCCTTCCTTGCCAGTCTTGACCCTAGAAAGTTGTAGATATCCTTATTGCCGGAATTCCAACTGCCACCATAGATGAAAAGCATAACAGGATTCTTACCATCTGCTTTTTTTGGTGCAAAAACATTCAATTGCTTTTCAGGAAGATTTTCCAAAAATCCCTTTTCCATATAGGTGATTTCCTTACTCCTTTGAATTCTCTTGAAAGAACATGAAAAAGAAGTCAACAAAAGAATGGTCAAAAGTAATCGATTATAAAATTGCATTTTATTCATTAAGTATTGATTCAAGAAAGATAACACTCTCAGGAAAGCATGGTTTAAAATTATAAAACCTAGCTTCAACTAACCTGTAACTGCCCAGGTTCTTTTCGATTGATAGCCAGGTTGGTTTATAGGGATCAAAGTATTCTCCCAGTTAAAAAGAATTCCAAATATGTAAATTAAATTGTAGAAGTTATGAATTTGGAAATTTTATATTTTTTAATTTAACTTGTCATACAAACCCAAAAATTTTAAAAAACATGAGTTTTGAGATCAAATCATCCGGAGAGGCCTATGATGTCATCATAGTGGGTTCCGGTGCCGGTGGTGGCATGGCTTCCAAGATTCTTTCAGAGGCAGGTTTATCGGTGGCGGTATTGGAAGCAGGAGGTGATTTTGACCCTGCCAAAGAAGAAGACAGGACCCAATTAAGACCCCCATGGGAATCTCCCAGAAGAGGCGGTGGAACACCAACCCGACCTTTTGGTGATTTTGATCAGGCAATAGGTGGTTGGGATATTGAAGGAGAACCTTACACCAGGGCCAATGGTACCAGTTTCGATTGGTTCAGGTCCAGAATGTTGGGAGGCCGTACCAATCACTGGGGAAGGATTTCATTGAGGTTTGGGCCGAATGATTTCAAAAGAAGTAGCGTAGACGGCTTGGGAGATGACTGGCCCATTGGCTATGACGATGTCAAACCTTATTACGACAAAGTTGACAAGTTGATTGGAGTTTTCGGTACCAAAGAAGGCATATACAACGAGCCAGACGGATTTTTCCTGCCCCCACCCAAGCCAAGGCTTCATGAAATGTTTGTTTCCAAAGGAGCCAAAAAAACCAATATTCCTATCATTCCTTCCCGCCTTTCCATTCTGACCCGTCCGGTAAACAATGAAAGAGGTGTGTGTTTTTTCTGTAAACAATGCAACCGTGGCTGTCAGGTTTATGCGGATTTTTCTTCAGGAACTGTATTGGTCAAACCGGCGATGGCCAAGGGTAAAGTGGAACTTTTTACCAATGCGATGGTAAGGGCCGTAACAACCGATGATACAGGCAAAGCCACGGGAGTATCCTATGTCAGCAAAGTGGATATGCAGGAATATAAACTCAGAGCAAGAGTGGTGGTTTTGGGAGCCTCAGCCTGTGAATCCGCAAGGATCATGATGAACTCCAAATCCAAAACCCATCCCAATGGTGTAGGAAACAGCAGTGGGATGGTAGGCCGGTATCTACATGACTCAACTGGTGCAGACAGAATGGCAATTATGCCTGACTTGATCGACAGGGAAAGATACAATGAAGATGGTGTTGGAGGAATGCATGTTTACACGCCTTGGTGGCTGGACAACAAGAAACTTGATTTTGCGAGAGGATACCATATTGAGTATTGGGGAGGGATGTCCATGCCATCCTACGGAATAGGCTTCGCCATGGACACCATGAGAAAACATATCAAAGATGAATTCGGCAATCCAAGTCCAAACGGTGGTTATGGTGAAGGTCTCAAAAAGGATATCCGCCGATATTATGGCTCTACTTTGGGTATGTCAGGAAGAGGTGAAAGTATCCCCCAATACAGCAATTATTGTGAGATAGATCCCAATGTGGTGGACAAATTTGGTATTCCTGTTCTCCAATTTACCTACAACTGGACAGACCAAGAAGTCAAACAGGCCAAACACATGCAGGATACATTTGAGGAAATTCTCACCAATTCAGGTGCAGTATTGTTGGGCAATAAACCCGGACCGGAATCCAAATACGGTCTGGCTGCACCGGGTAGAATTATCCATGAGGTAGGCACTACCAGAATGGGTGACAAATCTTCGACATCGGTATTGAACAGTAACTGTCAGGCACATGACTGCAAAAATCTGTTTGTGGTTGATGCAGGACCATTTGTATCCCAAGCAGACAAAAATCCCACATGGACTATTTTGGCCCTTGCCTGGAGGACTTCGGATTTTATAGTAAGTGAATTGAAAAAGAAAAATATTTAATGAGGTAGCCATGAACAGAAGAGAAAATTTAAAACTCCTTTTTACCGGATCATTGGCATCAGGATTCCTTTTGACCAATTGTGCACCTGAAGACAAATCAGCGGATTATTCACCAAAAATCGCCGGTGGGACACCGGGAGGCAGAACAGCAGAGGAAATAAAGTATGATCAGCGCCTGCTTTCAGAAACTTTTTTTACCGATGAGGAAAGAAAAAAACTGGATGTATTGGTAGATATCATCATGCCTGCCGACAGTGAATCCGGAAGTGCGACGGAAGCAGGGGTTCCGGACTTTATCGAGTTTATGATGAAAGACTACACCGCATATCAAATACCCATGAGAGGAGGGCTGATGTGGCTGGACCATTACAGTGATGACAATTATGGAAAGAAGTTTCTTGAACTTTCTGAATCCGAAAGGATGGAATTCATTGACCTGATTGCCTGGCCTGACAAAGCCAAACCGGAAATGGAAGGTGGGGTGAAGTTTTTCAATATGCTGAGAAATCTGACATCAACAGGATATTTTACCTCAGAAATTGGCTTCAAATATTTGGGTTATAAGGGAAATACCCCAAATGTGTGGGACGGTGTGCCGGAAGCAGTCATGCAGAAACATGGTTTTGCCTATGAAGAAAAATACCTGTCACAATATCTAAAACCTGATGAAAGAGGCAAAATTGCCGAATGGGATGATGAAGGTAATTTGATAGAGTAATTTTATCACCTAATTTCAAAGATCGAATAATCTTCATTTTCTACAAAACGCTCAAATTCAGGGATTTTCTGTACCAATAGCTTAAGCAAATTGGCAGTACTAGAATTACCCTTCCTAATAATTATAACTTTCGGAGCCTTTTTTCTTACGATAGCCAATTTGTAGAAATCATCATCATTTGTCAAAATAATGAAATGATTACGCAATGCATAATCCCATATTTCCTGATCTTTGGCAGGCGAAACAAGTTTTGGTATAAATCGAACATGTTTTGACCCAGGAAAAAATTCTTCAAGGGCTTTAGCTAAACGCCATGAAAGGTTATCATCAACAAGAAGTTTCAAATTTTATCAATTGAAATTTTTGTAATGCCTTCCCTTTTTGCGGCGAAATTTATTGCTGCTAATATATGGTCTCTTGTCAAGCTTGGGAAATCCTCCAAGATTTCTTCATATGTCATTCCTGAGGCCAACCATTCCAAAATATCAATAACAGCTATCCTTGTATTTACTATGCAAGGTTTTCCAAAACGTATTTCAGGGTTAATTGAAATATATTTCTCCAATGATTCCATGGTCTAAATATAGTCAAATCCAATAAAATTATAGGTGTTAGTTTTTTTATGCCATTAAATATAGGCATCATTAAAAAAATAAAAATTAACTTTTAAAACCAATAACTCGGAACGAATACTTTTTTAACTAACTTTACTTTGAATAACCTAAAAGCACAAAAATGGAGTTTCGGAGTTTACTGATTGTCACTTCATCAGAAAAAGAAACTGTCAGAGAAAGCCCGGATTCCTATGAATTGGAAATCCTTGATTCTCTTGTGGTGGACTATATTGGAGCGATGGAATGGTCACATATCAGTCCCGATGGTCAGCATTTCCTGGCTTTGGACCCGCAAAAAGCTGATGTACTCCTGATCGACAGAAATGGGGAGATCAGGACAGTCATCAATAAAACAGGTGACAAACCCGATGCCGTAGGTCCAAACCTCTCAGGACGCCCTCAGTTCAGAAATGATGAAGAGATTGCCTTATTGGGTAGCAAGGGGATGTTTATTTTTGGTTTAGATGGGAATTTGAAAGAAAGTATCAAGCCTGACTTTGATCCTATTCGTTTGAATTAAACCTAGATGTGGTTGGATATGGCAGGATACCGGTAAAGGTACCTTTTTCAACATCTATAGTCTCCAATTTCGTACCTGTTGCTTCTGTATAAAACCCTGCACCTTCTGGATCCCTTGCCCCATATACTGCCACAGCTTTGTTTTCATCTATAAACTGAAACTGATCAGCATTTTGGATGATTAAATTGGAACCTTTCCTATTGTTAATAGTATCCCTGTTTTCAGAGCTAACCAAAAGGGGATTTATCTTTCATTCAAAAATGACACAAAGATTTATCATTTCGAGTGGGAAAATACTGAAATTCCCGAAAAGGAAATCCTCTTGAAAATAGAGCCATTTCACCTCATGAAAGGTAAAGATCCAAAAGCGGTGGATAAAGACGCATTCAATATTGAATCTAGAGATTTTACTTATGGGGCGATCAATAATATTTGGACTGTTAATGACAAACTTTTAATCTCTTACAACCCCGGTCTCTCTGATGATGAGTATGATCATGCCATTCAGGGGATTACCGGATTTCAGGAAATACTTCGTGTTACAGGACAAAAAAACAAGTCAATTTTGGCAGTCCTTGACCTTGACGGGCATCTTGTAGAAATAGAAGTACCCGAATATTTTGGAGGATTGGAATTTATAGATAAGGAGGGGAATTTATGGTTTTCGCCTAATCGGAGTGAGGTTGAAAGGGATTATGAGGTATTGTTTAAAACAAAGTTGATGTAACTTTTATCCAGAGATTTTAGGAACAAAATAACTGTCAAAGTTCCAATAAATCAAACTCAATTTTTTCCAAATTTCCGGGATTTATGCAACCTTTGGGATCGAATACCCATCAATCCATTTGTTTAACAATGTTTTTATGAAATCAAAAATCTGTTTTCTTTTGATCATTTTTGGATCCAGTCTATTTGGTTCCTGCAGCAAGACTGTAACCCTGAATAGGATGGTTCCTGCAGAAATCACCGTCCCTACTTATGTCCAACGTTTGTTGTTGGTAGATAGAACAGCACCGCAAAGTGAGGGGTTCTCTATCATTGAAGGAATACTCACCGGAGAAGCTCCCTTTGAAGTAAAGAACGCAGCCGAAGCCACCTTGACCACTGTACAGCAAGAATTGAATACCTCACCAAGATATGAAGTCATCAGAGCCAGGGAAAGGTTACGCGGAGGCCTTT
This sequence comes from Aquiflexum sp., assembly GCF_041749095.1. Classification (GTDB taxonomy): domain Bacteria; phylum Bacteroidota; class Bacteroidia; order Cytophagales; family Cyclobacteriaceae; genus Aquiflexum. The sequence goes on from NZ_JBGTCA010000528.1 coordinate 6,629, forward strand.
TTGCACAGACTTTTCCTACACCCTTGACATGGGAACAGATAGAAAGTCTTTGCAGGCAATATCAAGTCGATGCGGTATTGGTTTTGGAAAAGTTCTCCTCAGACTTTATAATCACTGACAAAAAGAAAATGGTCAAAAAAACCATAGGAACAGGTAATGATTCAAAGCAGATTGAAGTTGAAGGTATTTACATGGAAGGCTTGGCTTCTGTCAGTGCCGGTTTTAGGTTTTATGATCCGGAAACCAGAAATATTTTTGACCAGGTAAACTATGACAAAACCAACCTTTGGTCTGCAGAAGCCGAAACCCGGACGCAGGATGCAGCCATGCTGATAGATAAAGTCCGTGCCACGCAGTTTGTAGGAAGGATGGCAGGGGCAAGTTATGCCAAAAGGATCGCTCCAATGAATGTATCGATTAGCCGTACCATGTACGAGAAACCAAAATCCAATCCTTCCCTTGCCAAAGGGTCACGGTTGGCCCAAGTAGGTCAATGGGAAGAAGCAATAGAAGCCTGGCATGAGGGCTTGAATCAAATGAATGAGCGTAAAACCGGAGGCAGACTTTCTTATAACATCGCCTTGGGTTACGAAGTAATGGGAGATTTGCAGGAAGCGAGAATTTGGGCAGGAAAGGCTTTTACAGATTATGGCTACAAGAAAGGCAGAACCTATGCCCGGGAAATATCAAGAATAATGATACAGGAAGCTATTGTACAAGAGCAATTGACGAGGCAAAATAATTAAAAAAGAACTACTTTATTTAAACTAAATTTCATTCAGAGTTGGGGAACTTTGACTGGTTGATGTCGTTATTAGACTAATTTATTAATCTATTTTTAACAAAAATTTACCCATGAAAAAATCAACACTGTTATTCGCCTTGACTTTGGTCTGTAACCTAACATTTGCCCAAATTGACAGGCAATTGAAAATTGAGAATTATACAATTCCTGATGAAATTGAGATCATAACTGATTCTGAAATAACTAAGGAAATGAAAAAAGTTGGGACTGTTTTTGCAAAAGCAAAAGGGGTTACAACAATTTCAGCCATCAATAACGTCAACAATCGGGCTTTAAGAAAATTGAAAACAGAGGCTTCAATGCGGGGAGGAAGCTATTTAATGGTAACCCAAGAAACACAGGAGAATACCATATTTTCAAAAACATCCGCATATTCTGCAATTATATATAGGTCTAATCAGTCTGATATCAATAAAATAAAAGATCTATTGGAATCCAATGAATTTGTCTACCGGTATGAGCGCACCTACAACAGGAACAAATTCAATTCTCATGATAAGCTCATAAATAATCAACCCCTCCAAAAGACACAATGGAACCAACCTTATTTAAAAAACGGAAAAATAGTCTTGGAAATAATGGAATTTAGCGGTAACAGAAACCGACTAATCAAATATGAAGTTATTGCCAATTCTGATTCGCAGATATTACTGTTTAAGGAAGACCTTCCAGGTAAAAAAATGAAAATAATCAGTCTTGATGTAGTCAAATGAAATAAAGTTTGGGAATTTCAACACCAACAAAAAAAGACAGCCCTGAGGCTGTCTTTTTGATTAAATATTTATGAGAACATCCCCTTACTTTCCTTGAAAAATAGCAGACTCACCCAATTGCTCTTCAATTCTCAGTAATTGGTTGTATTTGGCCATTCTGTCTGATCTTGAAGCGGAACCGGTTTTGATCTGTCCGCAGTTAGTCGCAACCGCCAAATCTGCAATGGTAGAGTCCTCAGTTTCCCCTGACCTATGTGACATCACCGCTGTATAGCCAGCTTTATGGGCCATAGCAACTGTTTTAAGGGTTTCTGTTAAAGTACCGATTTGGTTTACTTTGACAAGGATTGAATTAGCTGATTTTTCTTCAATGCCTCTCTTGAGGAATTTGACATTGGTAACAAATAAATCATCACCAACTATTTGGATTTTGTCGCCGATTTTGGCATTAAGCATCGCCCAACCTTCCCAGTCGTCTTCTGAAAAACCATCTTCAATCGAGTCAATTGGATACTTTTGGGTTAGTTCAGCCAAATATTCTACTTGTTCTTGTCTGGTCCTTACTTTTCCATTAGGCCCTTCAAATTTAGTGTAGTCATATTTGCCATCTTTGTAAAATTCTGTAGCTGCACAATCCAAAGCAATGGTCACTTCTTCACCGGCCTTGTAGCCCGCCTTTTTGATGGCGTCCAATACACAGGCCAAAGCTTCCTCAGTACCTCCTGAGAAATTAGGGGCAAAACCACCCTCATCACCTACGGCAGTACTTAAGCCTTTATCGTGAAGAATTTTTTTAAGGTTATGGAAAATTTCAGCTCCCATTCTGATGGCCTCAGAAAAACTGGAAGCTCCAACAGGCCTTACCATAAATTCCTGGAAAGCGATAGGCGCATCTGAATGAGAACCCCCATTTATAATATTCAGCATAGGTACAGGAAGGGTATTCGCATTGACACCACCAATATATCTGTAAAGCGGTTGACCTGCCTCCATTGCCGCTGCTTTGGCTACTGCTAAAGAAACACCGAGGATGGCGTTAGCACCTAATTTACTTTTGGTAGAAGTGCCATCGAGATCGATCATGATTTGGTCAATGAGATTTTGCTCAAAAACATCCATTCCAAGTAACTCCGGAGCAATGACATCATTCACGTTCGAAACTGCTTTTAGAACACCCTTTCCAAGATATTTAGATTTATCTCCATCCCGGAGTTCTACTGCTTCATTGACCCCTGTAGAGGCACCACTGGGAACTGCCGCTCTTCCAAAAGCCCCATTTTCAGTCACTACATCTACTTCTACAGTGGGATTTCCCCTGGAATCTAAAATTTGTCTGGCGTGAATTGATTGAATCAATGTCATAATTTAAAAGGTTTAAGGTTGTTTAATTATTGTTCATTAAAGATATAAAGTCATCAAATAAATACCTCGAATCATGTGGTCCCGGAGAGGATTCGGGGTGATACTGTACTGAGAAAGCAGGTTTATTCTTTAGTTTTATCCCGGCAACGGTCTTGTCATTCAAATGAATATGTGTCATTTCCACTGAATCACTTTTTTCCACATCTTCCTTTTTAACCACAAAACCGTGATTTTGGGAAGTGATTTCACTGTTTCCGGAAATCAGGTTTTTAATTGGATGATTCAGGCCTCTGTGACCATGGTGCATTTTATAGGTAGATATGCCACATGCTTCTGCCAAAATCTGATGTCCCAAGCAGATTCCGAATACCGGTTTATTTGTATTGAGAATATCTTTGGTGGTTTTCACAGCATACTCCATCACAGCAGGATCTCCGGGTCCATTGGAGAGGAAATAACCATCAGGGTTCCATTTTTCCATTTCCGCAAAAGAAGTTTTTGCAGGAAAAACTTTGCAATAAACCCCTCTTTCTGATAGACTTCTAAGGATATTGTATTTTATCCCAAAATCAAGACAGGCAACTTTAAAGTTTGAGTTTTCATCACCATAAAAGAATGGCTCTTTCGTACAGACCTTTGAGGAAAGTTCAAGACCGTTCATATCCGGGATTTTATTGAGTTCAGCTTTTAAACCTGCCAGGTCATCTTCAAACTTAGAACTGATAATGGCATTCATAGCTCCTTTAGAACGGATATGTCTTACCAGCTTTCTTGTATCCAGATCAGCTATACCTGTGATGCCATATTTGACAAGATAATCCTGCAAGGAACCACTGGCATCAATCCTACTAAATACCTCTGAAAACGAGTTAACTACAATGCCGGCAATAGTCGGATGATCGGATTCTATTTCAGAATCTATCACACCATAATTACCTATATGAGAAGTAGTGGTGACAATTATCTGACCTGTATAGGATGGATCAGTATAGATTTCCTGATATCCGGTCATTCCTGTATTGAAACAAATTTCACCGCCGTTGGTACCGGGACTACCTATGAGAGTCCCTTTAAACATTGTTCCATCGGCCAAAAGAAGGGTTGCTTTTTGTTTATTCATCTTTATTTTTTGGACTTGTCAAAGTTAATGATTTTTAAAGTATATGCCACGGGAATATGGTAAGGATATAAAAAAAGGGACTGAACCTAAGTCCAATCCCTTTCATATTTAAAATCGTCCAAACATCAATTATTCAGCAGATTTTTCTTCTTCATTATTTTCATCAGCCTGAGGTTCCTCAGCCTGTGGTTCAGCCACCTCTTCAGTTTTAGCAACCGGAGCAGTTTCAGCAACAGCAGTTTCAGATTTACCTGAACTTCTTCTGCTTCTTCTGGTTGTTTTCTTAGCTGGCTTAGCGTCTTTCAGCATCAATTCATTGAAATCAACCAATTCAATGATGCACATTTCAGCATTATCTCCCAAGCGGTATCCGGTTTTTATTATCCTGGTGTAACCACCTGTTCTGTCACCAACTTTTACTACTACCTCACCGAATAGTTCCTTAATTCCTTCTTTGCTTTGAAGATAGGAAAAAGCAATTCTTCTGTTGTGGGTAATATCTTCTTTAGCTCTGGTAATCAGAGGCTCTACATATTTTCTTAGTTCTTTAGCCTTGGCAAGCGTTGTAGAAATACGCTTGTGAAGAATCAGGGAAGTAGCCATGTTCGAAAGCATTGCTTTCCTGTGACTGGCAGTCCTGCCAAGGTGATTGAATTTCTTACCGTGTCTCATTTTAATTATTCTTCATCAAGTTTATACTTAGATAGATCCATCCCGAAGGTCAAACCTTTCTCTTGGATAAGTTGCTCAAGTTCGGCCAAGGATTTCTTACCAAAATTCCTGAATTTCATCATGTCTGAAATTTCAAGTTTTGCAAGATCTCCAAGCGATTTCACATCTGCTGCTTTGAGACAGTTGAATGCACGAACTGAAAGATCAAGATCACTCAAAGGTGTCTTCAATAACTTTCTCATATGCAAAAATTCCTCATCGATTGGTTCCGGTTCAGAAATTCCTGTAGAATCAAGGACCATTGTCTGGTCAGAGAATAACATGAAGTGCTGAATAAGAATTTTAGCAGATTCCTGTAGCGCTTTCTCAGGGTGGATAGAACCGTCAGTTGAAACTTCCAAGATTAACTTTTCAAAGTCAGTCTTTTGTTCTACCCTAGTATTTTCCACACTGTATTTCACATTTTTGATAGGAGTGAAAACAGCATCAATAGGAATAACTCCGAAAACCTGTTCTTTTGGTTTGGATTCTTCAGCAGGAAGATAACCTCTTCCTTTTTCAACTGTCAATTCAATTTCAATACTTTTAGTATCATCCAAGTGGCAAATTACCAACTCAGGGTTCAAAACCTCGAATGAAGAGGTGAACTTAGCGATATCTCCAGCAGTGAAAACGAACTGATTCTTTATTTCAACAGAGATTTTACCGTCTATGGCATCATGGACTTTTTTAAATCTGACCTGCTTGAGATTAAGAATGATATCTGTCACATCTTCAACAACGCCCTCGACCGTGGAAAATTCATGTACTACACCTGGAAGCTTCACTGATGTGATGGCATACCCTTCAAGAGAAGATAACAAAATCCTTCTCAAGGCGTTGCCTATGGTGACCCCATAGCCCTTTTCAAGTGGCTTGAAGGTGAACAAACCGTGAAAATCATCGGCTTTTTCCATCACCACTTTCTCGGGCATTTGAAATGCTAATATGGACATATCAATAGTTCTATTTAAGTCTGAAAGTTTATTATTTAGAGTAAAGTTCTACAATCAACTGTTCTTTGATATTCTCAGGAATATCATCTCTAGTTGGAATTGAAATGAACTTACCTGCTAAAGAGGTATTATCCCACTCTAACCAAGGATAACGGTTGCTTTTTCCCGCCAAGCTACTTGAAATGGCTTCTAGAGATTTTGAACGTTCTCTAACTGCCACTACATCACCCGGCTTCAAAGTATATGAAGGTATATTTACCAACTCCCCGTTTACAAGAATATGTTTGTGCGAAACGAGTTGTCTTGCACCTCTTCTTGTCGGGGCTATGCCCAATCTGTACACCACATTGTCCAACCTGGATTCAAGTAACTGAAGGAGGTTCTCCCCTGTAATTCCCTGTTTCCTGGAAGCAATACCGAACATTTTGGCGAATTGTCTTTCCAATACACCATAGATGTATTTTGCTTTTTGCTTTTCAGCAAGCT
>NZ_JBGTCA010000529.1:0-15778 GCF_041749095.1 Aquiflexum sp.
CGCCACATCTGCCTTATCAAAGGTGTTGGCATAATTGTTTACAAAGTCTTTGTTTAAAGAACTGTAAGTATGTAATTCCTGCACAGCAATTAATTTTCTTTCCGGAAATTGATTTTTCACGGCATTCACTGTTGCTTCCAACTTGGAAGGCGCATGGGCAAAATCTCTGTAAAGAATTGAATTTTCTGATTTAGCTAAAACCTCCTGCCTTTTCGCAGCTCCTTTAAACTCCTGTATGGCCTCATAGAACTGCTCCTTGGACAGTCCAAGGCTCAGGCATATTTCCACTGCCCCTTGCAGGTTCTGAAGATTATGCTCTCCAAAAACATTAATAGGGATCTCACCTGAACCGGTTATCAGAGATGTGATACCATTTTTGATTTTGTAAGGATGTGCCTTGTAAGGGATAAGGTTGTTTATTTTTCCTTTTGCTTTTTGTCCCAGTTCATTGACATGTGCATCCTCTGAACAATAAATAAAGTAACCGCTTTCCGGTGTCATAACCACCAGTTTTTCAAACTGCTCTTTGTAAAAATCAAAAGTCGGAAACACATTGAAATGATCCCAAGCAATACCGCTCATCAGAAGGATATCGTGGTGATAATGGAAAAACTTTGGTCTCCTGTCCAGAGGAGAAGTCAGGTATTCATCCCCTTCGATAATTATAATGGGAGCATTGGATAATTTGACCATTAAGTCAAAACCTTCGATCTGTGCACCTACCAAATAGTCAAAGTCTTTGTTGTGGTATTTCAGCACATGCAGGATCATGGAGGTGATACTGGTTTTGCCATGTGAACCTGAGATAACAACTCTTTTTTTATCCTGACTCTGTTCATAGATAAATTCCGGAAAGGAAAAAACAGGAATTCCCAGTTCTTTGGCCTTTTGGAGTTCGGTATTGTCTATTCGGGCATGCATTCCTAAAATGATACCATCAAGACCTGAATGAACCTTTTCCGGAAACCAACCTTTTTCTTTTGGAAGTATTCCTGCTTTTTCAAGTCTGGTTCTCGATGGTTCATAGATTTCATCATCCGAACCTGTTACCTGATATCCCTTGGCTGCCATCGAGAGCGCAAGGTTGTGCATCACTGCACCGCCAATGGCGATAAAATGGTATTTATTTGTCATAACTAAACTACAAAGCCCAAAAGTAACAAATGATTTTTTGGAGGAGAGTAGTTGGGGGTTTATTTTTTGAGAAGTATGAAAGTTGAGAAGTGTGGAAGTTAGGAGTTAAGGATGTGGGGAAGTTGAAATGTTTAGAGCTGGTATAAATGGGTTTTAAGTGCAGCAAATAAATATGGACCAAAATTATCCGACAATTGCTGCCGCATAAGAATTGAAATTTGGGTAATAGTTTCGGAGATTGACTAATATTGAATATTGAAATCAGAAAAGATGCTGTTTGCTATTGTGGATATTGAAACGACAGGAGGCAACCCCACTCAGGGAGGGATTACGGAAATTGCTGCCTTGGTCCATGATGGGGAGAAAATCGTCGATCAGTTTCATACCCTTATAAACCCGGAAAGATTTATCCCAGGTTTTATTACCGGATTGACGGGCATTGACCAGCAGATGGTTTCGGATGCTCCGGTTTTTTCAGATATAGCCCATAGGCTATTTGAGTTTTTGAAGGACAAAGTGTTCATTGCCCATAATGTAAACTTTGATTACTCTTTTATCAGGGAGTCATTGAAAAAAGAAGGCTACCTTTTAGATGTCCCCAAACTATGTACAGTCAGGCTTAGCAGAAAGGCATTTCCGGGCTACAGGTCTTACGGTCTTGGAAGGATATGCGAACAACTTTCCATTAAAATAGAAAACAGACACAGGGCTTACGGAGATGCTGCCGCAACAGCTGTACTATTTGAAAAGATTTTCAGTACATGCCCGGAATTGGTATTGGGCGGATTGAAAAAAAACAACGGAGAGGCCTTTTTGCCACCAAATATCAGTAAGGAGCAATACCTTAAATTACCTGACGCTACAGGGGTTTATTATTTTCATGATGCCAAAGGTCAGGTGATTTATGTCGGGAAAGCTTTGGATATCAGGAGTAGGTTTAAAGGACATTTTTCCGGCAATACTCAAGATTCTGAAAAAACGAAACTCAGGTCAGAAATCCATGATATCAGTTGGGAAGTCACAGGTAGTGAATTTTTGGCATATTTGATTGAGTTGTTGGAAATCAGGAGACTATGGCCAAAATATAACAAAGCCCAAAAATTCAAGACCAGTTCCTGGGGTCTTTATCAGTATGAGGACAGCCAGGGATTTATCCGGTTTCAGGTCGGAAAATCAACGAAAGGTTTGTTCCCATTGATCCAATTTGACAACCACTCTGAAGGATGGAAATTTTTGATGGATAAAATCAAGGAATACCAACTTTGCCCCAAATTGAGTGGAATCCAAAAAGTGCCCAATGAATGTTATGATGTGAAAATAGGAAATTGTAAAGGCGCCTGTTGTGGAAAGGAGGATGTAAACGTTTACAATTTACGGGCAGGTGAATTAAAGGAGTCCCTGAACAGGCAATCAGGAAATCTTCTCATCAAAGAAAAAGGTAGAACCGCAGAAGAACAGACCGCTTTGTATTTTGAAAATGGAGTTTTTTCAGGGTATGGTTATTTCTCTGCAAATGAAACTATTGACCATGATGTTTTGGAGTGCCTTAAAAAAGTGAAACATTTTCCTGATTCCAGGTATATCCTGAGAGCTTTTATTTCCAAAATTTCCATGAGCAATATCATGTCAGTCAGAAACAAAGCAGAACTTTTTTGAATATTTCCATTTCCAAAATTATTCAAATCAAACATCATCGTTTCCCTCAAGTGTCAAAGGGAAAACCTCAATTTTTCCTATGGACAATGATTTTGTGTTGAAAACCCAAAGGGTTATCGTGAGGGATTTGTATGGGTTTTCTTCCCGGGAATGCCATGTTCTGCATGCTGTTTTTTTCCCTTAAGATCCAACCTTGGTAGGAGGGGAGTTCTTCGGTATTTCCTGTGACAGTGACATAATATGGATCGGTCTCATCATTGAATTTTCCAAACATGCTGACCTTATTTCCGGCCAACACCGCGTTCTCCTTCGGAATTATTCTTCCGTTTTCTCCCTCAAAAATTATAGGGTCAGGCAATTTCAATCTTATAGAAAATCCTCCATACCCCTTGCTGTCTTCCGAACCTCCAATATATATGTTGTCTTTTAGACCCTGAAGTTTAATATCAAAATCAAGTTCATAAGAATCGCTTGAAGTCCGTTCATAGATCACCTCCATGGATTCCACCACATATTCATTGCCGGCATCATCCAACCAAAAAACCACTGATTTGAGATAGGCTTTGTTATCTTCTATAGCAGTAAATACCCTTCTGACATCCCAGACAAAGTTTTCGCAAACCCAACCATTTCCCAACCTTTTGTCGCCTTCATACAATTGGTGCCATGCCCAATAAATACCCCGCTGATGTAGGTGGTCAGATGGAAAATCTTCAGTAATTACCCCACCGTCCAGGTCATATACAGGATGAAAATAATGGGCTCTGGGATATTTTCCATTCAGTGATTTTGTTTTTTTTTGGTAAAAAAACCTAGGTTTGCCATCTTCCAATAACCGGACACCATCCTCGGATTCTTCAAATACAAGTTGTTGTGCTTGTGTAAATCCAACAAATACCAAATGCAGACTTAATATGAGGGGGAATAGAATTTTATAAGGAAATCGAAACATGTTCATAAGGTGACGGGATTAGTATTCATAAAATAAGCCAATTATTTACCAAATACAAAAACCTCCTTTATCGCTTCCAGATAACTGAACCCATGACCTTCTGTCGGCTCAATATGATTTCCCTCCAGGTATTCATTCCAGCAACAGATCATTATTGTATTCCCATTGTTGGCCCTGTATTTTTCTGACTGTTTTTTGGCTTCCAATAATTTGGCTTTGAAGGTTGATTTGTTGCTGATAACTTTGTCTTTGGCCGGTTCACTTGGGAACCCTGTTTGTTGCGGCCATGTACCCCCGGCAGGCCTTCGGTCCCAACCCATGGCCACAGGGACTTGGTATTCAAAATCCTTGTCGGCTTGATAATACTCTGACCATTTCTGCCAATGACCTCTATAAGTCGCCCTCATGTCAGCGTAGCTTCTGTTTTGTTTTTCATAGAAACTATGATATAAATACGAAGTCATTCCCTCAAAGCCCATGGATTTTAGCCGGGGCACATAATCCTGTAAAAGCAATTTTTCGGTATATTTTCCACCTCTCCATGGTTCACGTGGATTGTTGGCCTGCCATTTAGTGTGCATGCCATAAGCCAATTCGTTTTGCATCATGACTCCTGAAGCCACAGCAATGAATTTTATTCCTTTCAATCCGGCCTTTTGGGCGAGACTATTTGACCTGTCCAACAACTGCTTCATTGAAACACCATAATAAGCTGCCCTTGCTTCCATATCCTGAGGGAAATAGAGATACACGATAGGCCGGTCATTCTCATCTCTTAGGTAATCCTTTCTTTTGAAATATTTATCAATCCACATTTGGGTGATCTTATCATGGACCTGGAGGTAAAGGTCTTTGGTCGGAGCCTCTCCAGGGTAGTTTCTGCCTTCAGCAATGCTTGCAGGAGAACCCATTTCAATCCATCCTGACCATCTTCCATCACTGTCATCGCACCAATTGATTGCCCATTTCATCTGCTTGGCGTTGGGTAGATTTGCATTTTCCCTTAACAGGACATCCAACTGTTCTGTCCATTGTTCAATACCCGGAACCGCTACCCGGCCATCTCTGCTGTTGTCCCTTTTCCATCCTTTTGGATAGTAAACTTTGGACTGTGGTCCAAAATTCAGGTGATAATAATAGTGCCTTCCATAATACCAGTTATAGGCAAAAAAATCAATGCCATACTCTTTCATATATTCCAATTGTTTTTTTGCCACCTGAGGATCATCTCTTTTATAAAATCCTTTCAAGCTTGCATGCGGTTTTTTATCCAAAAATGGCCCTTCATAAGGATATTGCCTGTTATAAATCCTTCCCCTTGGCCCCCAAGAATCGGTACTTTTGGAAAGTGCGCAGTTTTCTCTCCCTGTCAGGCAGGCCCAAAAACTGTCCACATCTACTTTTGGGTCAGATGAAAAATTCCAACTTGGCATAAAAAAGACACCAACCTTATTATCTTGTTGGTTGTTTGTTCTAGCTGTAATGGCTAAATCTTCAGTTGATTTTGAGGTATTTCTTTCGGTCAGATTAGTGGTTTCTTCTTCAGAAATTTTTTGGTCATTTGTTGAAGCCTTTTTGACACCACATCCATTTTGGACCAGACTTAAAAAAATGATGGATACAATTAAATGCGATGGGATTTTCATAAGGTACTTATTTTTAATTGAGCTTAAATTTAAAGAAGCATATAAAAATAAAAAACCGTTACGCTTAATATGCAACGGTTTTTTCAAAATTATTATAAATCAAATACTATTTTCTCTTCAAGGCTTTTTTTGCGGCCTTGACGATGTTTTCAGCATTCAGCCCATACTTTTCCAATAATTGGGTAGGAGTGCCTGATTCACCAAAGGAATCATTGACGCCGATATACTCCATTGGGGCAGGAGCATTTCTTGAAAGTACCTGAGCAATACTGTCTCCCAGTCCGCCATTTAGTTGGTGCTCTTCCGCAGAGATTGCACACCCTGTTTTTGCAACGGATTTCAATATCGCTTCTTCATCCAAAGGTTTGATGGTGTGGATATTGATGACTTCTGCAGAGATGCCTTCTTCTCTCAACATGGCTTCGGCAACAACAGCTTCCCATACCAGGTGCCCGGTGGCAAAAATGGTCACGTCATTCCCATCGATCATTTTCCAGGCTTTTCCGATTTCAAATTTTTGATCGGCAGGAGTAAAGATCGGCCAACTAGGTCTGCCAAATCGAAGATATGCAGGTCCAACATGGTCCACCAATGCCAAGGTCGCTGCTTTTGTTTGATTATAATCGCAAGGGTTGATCACAGTCATATGGGGCATCATTTTCATCATTCCCAAATCTTCGAGAATCTGATGGGTTGCTCCATCTTCACCCAATGTCAATCCGGCATGTGAGGCGCAGATTTTGACATTTTTGTCCGAATAAGCGACTGACTGACGGATCTGATCGTAAACACGACCGGTCGAGAAGTTGGCGAAAGTTCCTGTAAAAGGAATTTTACCACCTATCGTCAAACCTGCAGCAATTCCGATCATATTTGCTTCCGCAATACCTACCTGGAAAAAACGGTCGGGGAATTCCTTTTGAAAGGCTCCCATTTTCAATGAACCGATCAGGTCAGCACAAAGGCCGACCACATTGGGGTTTCTCTTACCTGCTTCCAAAAATCCATCTCCGAAACCCGAACGTGTATCTTTCTTTTCTGTATATGTATATTTTAAATCCAGTGTCTTTTCCATCTTAATAGTCTCCGAGTGTTTCTTCTAATTGTCCTAAAGCATTTTCAAGTTCGGCATCGCTTGGTGCTACTCCATGCCACTTGTGGGTACCGACCATAAAGTCAACCCCATGACCCATATCGGTATATAGCAGTATCAAAACCGGTTTGCCATTGCCTTTGAGTTTATTAGCTTTTGCCAAACCTGCCAGGACAGATTCCATGTCATTTCCTTTTTTGACTTCGATCACATCCCAACCAAAGGCTTCCCATTTGGCTTTGAGATTCATAAGATCCATTATTTTCACCGTAGGACCATCGATCTGCTGTCCATTGTAGTCAATGGCTGCAATGAGATTGTCCACTTTATGATGGGCTGCATACATGGATGCTTCCCATATTTGACCTTCCTGCTGTTCCCCATCTCCCATCATCACATAGACGGTTTTGTTGTCACCGTTCAGTTTTTTGGCCTGAGCAGCTCCGATGGCTACTGAGAGACCCTGTCCCAACGAACCTGAGGCAATTCTGATTCCGGGAAGTCCTTCATGCGTAGCAGGGTGTCCCTGAAGTCTTGAATCGATTTTTCGGAAGGTTGCCAACTCTTCTGGTGAGAAGTAGCCACTTCTCGCTAGAACACTGTACCATAGTGCAGATACGTGCCCATTGGACAAAAAGAAAAGGTCTTCATTCTTTCCATCAAAATTGAATTTGCTGTCATGCTCCATTTCATTGAAATAAAGCGCCACGAAATATTCACATAGGCCTAATGCTGCTCCGGGATGGCCTGACTGCACTGCGTGAACCATACGTAGACAATCTCTCCTTACCTGGGAACAGATTTGTTTGAGTTGATCAATTGACTTTTTCTCCATTGGGTTAGGTTTATTTTAAAATTTGGTTTGAGTGTTCTTTGGTATTTACTTTTTCAATGATTTCTTCCAGATTTCCATTTTCATCAATGATGAAAGTTGTTCTTGCAGTACCCATATAATTTCTGCCATACATCGATTTTTCTACCCAAGTGCCATAAGCTTCATGCACCTTTAAATCTTCATCAGCGATCAGAGGAAAAGGTAGATTTAGTTTTTCAATGAATTTTTGGTGGGACTTTTCGGAGTCAGAACTCACTCCCAAAACAATATATCCTGCCTTTTGCAAAGCCTTATAATTGTCTCTAAGGTTACAGGACTGGGCGGTGCAACCGGGAGTATTGTCTTTTGGGTAAAAATAAAGGACAACTTTTCTGCCTTTAAAATCTGCCAATTTGATAATGTTTCCATTTTGGTCTTTGGCTTCAAAGCTTGGTGCTGGTTTTCCTACTTCTAATGACATCTTGTTTATAGTTTATGTTGATGATTTATTTAATAGTGGTAGAATATTTGGATTCATTTCCGGCCATATCCCTCACTTTCAATAAAACCTCTCCGATAAAAGGTTGTTTATCTGTTTTTTCGGACCAAATGACATTTTGTTTGTGCTCATAACGCATCAGCACCCACTTTCCATCCACAAAAGCCTCAAATTCTCTTATACCGGATTTATCATCTTTGATCACAAACCTCAACTCCGAAGCATTTATCCTGACAGGAACAATTGAGGGAGGTGTCTTATCTTCATCTATTACAAAAGTACCAAAATTTCTGGTTTTGAACCGGATATCATCCGATTCCCACTCACCTCCGACAAAAGATTTACGGCCATTTTCTGACTGTTGATAGACATGAATGTTCTTTTTGTCACCCGAAAATCCTGCATTGCGGAACACTACTTCCATATTGGATTGAAGAAACTCACCCGGACTGTTGATTTTCAAAGCCGGTTTTCCTCCGCTTATACGCTTTTCCATTCTTAAGTAAAGATCGTCTAACAGCGTGTTTTCCGAAAACCTGATTTCTGCATCCTTATTTGCAAAAGTGACCTCTTCACCAAATGGTATTTTGATAATCGCATCAGGTCTGATAACCTCTGTACATAAATCTACAGAATCAGGAACTCCATAATTCATATCCCAAAGGTAAGTCCTTCGTCCATCTACCGAATATGCGGGAGGGATTTCCATTTCAAGACTTTTTACGAATACCTTAGCCACGGTCCCCCATTCCGAATATCCTGTTTGGATCATCATGATATTCCTGTCATAAGTAACAGAAGTGCTTTGATTGGCTTTGTTAATATTTTTTCCAATGTGAAAGGGGATTTCTTCTCCTTCGATCAGCATGGTTACAATCCTTGTATTTCCAAGGAAGTCTTTCATGTTAACCTGAAGCTTTTTTCTCTCACCTACTTTGGTTGATACTGCCCCGGCAGAAATGGAGTCAGGTTCATAGATCTGCATCGGATTATTGGGATATTGATATAGCCTGATAAAGCGGTTTTGGTGTGTATGGGTCAAAAGGAACCTGCCCTTATTGAAGTCTATATGGTCAACATTGACGCGATAGAGTGGTTTTTCATCATCCATCAGTTCATATATTGGAACCCCAAAAATATTGCTCACCCCATCCATCTTATCCACTGCATACACTTCAACTCCGACTCTTCCCGATATTTTGATCAGATCAGGTAGGATATATCTACCCCCTTCCATGACACCTGTAAACTCCTGTCTCTGGAATTTGCCATTTACCCGGGAATCAATATCAAGTGGCCTTAAAGCGATCTTGTAGAGAATAGGAGGGATCTTGTCCACCACTTCCTTAAATCCAAAAAAGAATGGATCAATTGCCCTGTCCAAACTGTCCCTGATTTCGAAGTGAAGATGGGGTCCACCTGAGCCACCTGTATTTCCACCGTTACCGATTACTTCACCTCTTTTGACAGGGAGAAATTCGGGATCGGGAAACACTTCCAATTCGTTCTTTTTGGCGAAATACATCTCCTTTCTCATAAAATCCATGATCTTGGGGGAGAGGTTTCTTAGATGTGCATAGACGGAAGATTGGCCATTGTGGTGCTTGATATAAAGCACGTTGCCGTAACCAAAAGATGAAACCTTGATCCGGTAGACATAGCCATCCGCAATGGACAAAATAGGTTCTCCATCGACTCCGCCTATTTTGACATCAATTCCGGAATGAAAATGATTGGGACGTATTTCGGAGAAATTTCCTGACAACAGGTTTCTTTGACCTGGCTTTACGGGAAAAAGGTAATTAGCCGGGTTATTTCCATCAGAAGACGGCAAAGTATCTAGGGGTGAAAATTTGGCAGCATAGCCATTCCATTGGATAGAAAATCCAAAAGAAATCAACAAAAACAAGAAATAGGGGTAATTACTTGACTTCAAAATCCAACAGTTTTTTATCTTCAATAAATGCTTCCAACCGGTCTCCGATATTTACCTTTCCCACTCCCGCAGGCGTTCCTGTATATATGAGATCTCCTTTTTTTAGGGTAAAAAATTTTGACACGTATTCAATGATCGTCCCAAAATCAAACAGCATCATGCGGGTATTTCCTTTTTGTTTTTCCTGGCCATTGATGAGTAAATGGAAATTGATGTCATTGAGTTCCTTAAAAGTAGAAACAGGTAAAAAATCCCCAATTGGTGCGGAACCATTGAAAGCTTTTGCGATTTCCCATGGAAGACCTTTTGCCTTGCACTTGTCCTGCAGATCCCTAGCTGTAAAATCTATCCCAATTCCGATTTCTTCGAAATAACGGTCAGCAAATTTTTTTTGAATGTGTTTACCCTCTTTTGAGATTTTTAGGACCAATTCAACTTCATGGTGAATGTTTTCAGAAAAATCCGGATGGTAAAAAGGTGCATTGTTTTTTAGGAGGGCGGTATCAGGTTTTAGGAAAACAACAGGTGCGGATGGACGTTCATTTTTGAGTTCCTCGATATGTTCTGCGTAGTTTCTTCCAATGGCAATGATCTTCATAGGTGTTCCAAGTTGGCAAGACAAAGAAAAGCAATTTTGGATTGTTCACACAGGGATTTGGGATAAATGGAAGATAAATTTCAAACAGAAAAATAGTAACCAATCCCCTTGATGGTTATGATTTGGATACTGGGGTCGGCTTTGAGCAGATCACGGAGCTTTGTGATATAGACATCGAGGTTTCTGGAATTGAAATAGCTGTCATCCCCCCAAAGCTTCAATAATATATCCTTTCTTTCGGTGGTCTGATTTGTTTTGTCAATCAACATCATCAAAATACCTGCTTCCTTATGGGATAATCTTTTAGTCTCTCCATTGGGATCCATCAATTCAAATTTGTTCGGGTGAAACACAAACTTTCCAAAGGCTATCTCCTGTTTCCCATTTTGCTTATGGCCCTTGGTCAAGCACAGGAGATTTTCAATTCTGACGATCAATTCCTCCAGGCTGAACGGCTTTTTGAGATAGTCATTTCCCCCTGATTCAAACCCTTTCAAAACATCCTCAACCTGACTTTTGGCTGTCAAAAAAATGATGGGCATATCCGGTTTGATCTGTCTGATGGCTTTGGCCAATTGATAGCCATCCATTTTGGGCAGCATGATGTCAAGGACACAGATATCGGGTTTTGATTCCGGAAATATGTTCAATGCAATTTTTCCGTCTTCAGCCATGATGACCTCATACTTTCTGGTTTGAAGGCTTTCCTTTACTATTTTCCCCAAAGCAGGTTCGTCTTCTACATAGAATATCTTGGTCATATTTTCTGGAATTGAAGGGTGAATGTAGATCCTTTTCCAAGCTGTGAATCAAGAGAAATCTTGCCTCCATGAGATTGAGTGATGGCAGCGACCTGTGCCAAACCCAAACCGTAGCCTTTTACATCATGGAGATCCTGTTGGGGAACACGGATAAATTTTTCGAAGATTTCTTTTTGATATCCCTCCGGAATGCCGATTCCTTTATCGGAAATTTTAAGCGTAATTTTATGGTCCGATTCATGTAAATGAACATGGATGGATTTATGATCCTTGCTGTATTTGATGGCATTGTCCAAAAGATTGAATATGACCAAGCTGAGCTGTTCCTCATTTCCATATATTTTGAATTGCTGTCCTTCTTTTTGGTAACTGAATTCAAATGATTGGGATTCCAACATGGGCCTGAATGAATTGATTCTCTCTTCCAATAAAACATCCAATTCCAAAGGCCTGAAATTCACTTTTTCATCTTTTTCCAAAACACTTGATTTGAGGATGTTTTCGGCCATGGCGGTAAGTCTTATCAGTTCATTCTTGGCAATCTGAATATATTCCTTTCGGGTTTCCATATTGTCTTTGGCCCCAAAGTTTTCCAATGACTCCAAGACTATGGCTACGGTGGAAACAGGGGTTTTGAGTTCATGGGTTATATTGCTGATGATGTCGTTTTTGAGCAGGTTGAGCCTTTGTTGCTTTAGCATATTGCTGTACATGGCAAACATGGACCATGAAATAAAAAGAACCACCAATACTGCAAACAAGAAAGGGTTGAGCATTTTCTTCAAAAGAAATCCACGGTATGCCTCAATGTAGCCAACTATTCTGGTTCCAAAAGGAACCCTGATTTCTTCCAATGAAATGGCATTTGAAGGAATCGGGCCGGTTTCCTGCATCACCTCGTATCTTCTGACTTTGGCCTCAAGGGGGCAATCGTTTTCTGCCAAAATTTCATTGAAGCGGGTTTCTATAAGTTTAGGATCCAATGATTCCCTGTTCATCCTAAAGGTGAATTTCCTGTCTTCCTTCAAGCTGTCTATCCCCATCATCAAAGGCCTGAAAACCCTCCTTAAGGAATCAGCAAATCCAGGATTTCCTGTACTGATTATTTGAATCTGTCTGTTTGAACCAAAGATGGTGTCATTTCCATTGGATTCTCTTGTCACTTCAATTCGGACACCTCTTAATGAATCCTGAAAGGGGAAATTTCGGAATTTAGGAGAGGCAAAAGCTGTATCCGGAATACCGGGAATAAAAACCGGATTCAGATCTTTCAATACCAATGAATCCAGCATTCCGGTAACCGTTGTCGCAAAAAGCAATCTTGTTTCTTGCTTGAGGCTGTTTTTATAGTCTTTGTAGACAGAAGCCAGCCAAAAAAACTGTACCAGGATCAGTACCATAATACTCCCTATCATCAGGACTAAATACAGTTTGTTTTTCTTTTGCATGTGGCAAATATATTAGGTTTTGTAAGGCTTTAGGCAGCCCATTAACCTTAATTAACCTTGTATTTAGGTTGTTTAACCTAATCCTATTTTTTCCCGGATTACTTTTGAATATCCAAAACCCAAAGGTTATGAAAAAATACATTTTAGCAATTCTTGTTTGTGCCTCATGGGCATTTATTTCCAATGAAGTCTCCGAAGGGGTGATCACATATACCACCAAGATAAATTTGCACAAAAGAATTCCTGCTGACCGGGAGGAAATGAAAAATATGATTCCTGAGTTTAATACTTCTCAAAATCTGCTTGTATTCAATGCCCAGGGCTGCTTATATAAGGCTGTTCCGCCCGATGAAAACCCCTTTGACTCCCAAGGCGGTCAAGGAAGTGGACGGATGGTCATGAGAATGGTCAATCAAAATGAGACCTATTTTGACCGGGATGAGGATATGATGATCCAGTTAAGGGAATTTATGGGAAAGAAATACCTGACCAAAAATGATTCGAAAAGAATTCCATGGAAATTGGGTTCGGACACCAAAGAGATTCAGGGCTACTTATGTAAGAATGCTTTTTTCAAAGATGAAAATGAGAGGGAAATTCTTGCCTGGTATACTGAAGAGTTAAGAATTCCCATAGGTCCTGATCGTTTTCATGGCCTTCCGGGACTGATCATGGAAGTGAATATCAATGAAGATGAAATTGTCATTACTGTCGAAAAAATGGATTTCAGAAGCCTGAAAAAAAACGAACTGAAAGAACCAAAAGGTGGACAGGAAATTTCAGATGAGGAATATAGGGCCATGATGGAGGAACAATTGGAGAAAATGGGAGCACAGGGACAGGGGGGATTTAGGATGATGATCAGGAATTAGAAGCGAGAGATTAGAACCAAGAACCAAGAGCCAAGAATCAAGAGCCAAAAATCAAGATTTAAGAGCCTATTTTAGGGGACCAAGAAGATTTTTCGTCATCCTTCATCCTTCATCCTTTATTCAAATCTAAAATTTCAAATCCCACCCACCAACGAGAGTAATGCATCTCACATCTCATATCTCATATCTCAAGAACATATGAAACCAACCATTACCATAATTCTTTTTATAGCAATAATTTTCTCCTCCTTTAGCCAATCCGGCAGATGGTCGGTTTCGGGAATTATTCAGGATGAAAAAGGGCAGGCGTTGTCTTCTGCAACCATTACACTTTTAGATCCGGGAGATTCTACTTTGGTGACTTTTGGGGTGACCAATCCAAGCGGGGCATTTGAGATCAAAAACCTTAGAGATGAAGTTCTTTTGATGCAGGTGTCTTTTGTTGGATTTGAAACACATCATCAAAAGATTACAAGACCTAGTGAAGGAAATACATTTTCTCTTGGTACTGTCAAGCTTATGGAGGCCACAGCAGATTTGGATGAGTTTACCATTGAAGCTATTGCCCCTGTTACTATCAAAAAAGATACTATTGAATTCCATGCGGATGCATTTAAGACCAATCCCAATGCAAATGTGGAAGACCTGTTGAAACGTCTTCCAGGTGTGGAAGTGGACAGTGATGGAAACATCAAAACCCAAGGTGAAACTGTCCGAAGGATTCTGGTGGATGGCAAGGAGTTTTTTGGTACCGACCCCAAACTGGCTACAAAAAATCTATTGGCAGAGGCGATTGAGAAGGTTCAGATTTTGGACAGAAAATCAGACCAATCCCAATTTACCGGAATCGATGATGGGCAACGGGAAAAGACCATCAACCTTCAGTTGAAAGAAAGCCACAAAAAGGGATATTTTGGAACTTTGAACGGCGGATTGGGAACTGACAACAGGTATGGGCTGAAAGGAAATGTGAACAGATTTACCGACAATCAACAGCTTTCATTTCTTGGCATGTCCAATAATACCAACGAGCAGGGATTTTCCATTAATGAGTATATCAATTTCAGTGGGGGAATGCAGAATGTTATGTCAGGTGGTGGGGGACAGATGCGCATTACGATTGGTGGGGCAGGTAATCCCATCCCTCTGAACAGTGGTCAGCGGGTCAATGGCATTATGAACAGCCATGCTTTTGGAACAAACCTGAACAGGGATTTCAACAAAAATACGCAAATGAAAAGCAGCTATTTTTTCAACATGATTGATCATCAGATTACCCAGAATACTGACAGGTTGAATTTTTTCCCATCAGGTGATTTCAATTTCAATGAACTGAGCAAGCAGGACAACCTCAATGCAAACCATAGACTCAATCTGATCATTGATCACAAGATTGATACCCTGAACTCATTCCGCTCAACCACTTCTGCAAATTTCACCCAAACTGATAGGGTATCCAACAGCATCACTTCCAATACTGACTTGGAAGGAAATCAACTCAATCGGGGCGAAAGGACCAATGTAAATGCAGGAGACAGTTATCAGATGAATTCTGAGTTTTTGTTCAGACATAGGTTTCTAAAGCCCGGGAGAACCTGGTCTGCTAATTTGAATTTTGGGTTCAACCAAAGTGATTATGAGGGAAGTCTTTATGCCGAGAATGAGTTTTTTGGTAGCAATCCTGAATTGGAAGTGATCAGGCAACAAAACTCACAGTTTAACTCTGCATTTAACTATGGTGCAAATCTTTCTTACACAGAACCTTTGGGAGGAAGAAAATACCTGGAGCTTGTCTATAATTTCAGACAGAACCATAACCGGGTTGACCGACAGGTTTTTGATTGGGAAGGTGAAAGTTTGGTATTTAATGAACAATTGAGTAACCGGTTCAACAGTTTGTACACCTACCATAGACCTGGAGCAAACATTAGCTATAATGCCGGCAAATACAACCTGGTCGCAGGGGTGGCAATGCAAGCAACAAATTTAAATGGAGAATTGCTGATTCATGATGAGTTGATTCAAACCCAATTTGAGAATATCCTACCAAGCTTAAGGTTTAATTATAGTTTTTCCAACACAAAAAACCTGGGATTCAATTACATGACTTCTGTCACCGAACCAACTATTGAACAGCTGCAACCGGTCATCAACAATGCAGATCCCTTGAATATTTATGTGGGAAATCCAGAGCTTAGGCCTGCCTTTCTGCACAATTGGGGAATCAACTACAACAGTTTCGATATCGGAAAATTTATCAGTCTTTTTGCCAATGCCAATATCAATTATACCCAAAATGCCATAGTCAATTCCCAAAGCATTGATGAAAGACAGATCCGGACCATCATCCCTGTCAATGTAAAAGAAAG
>NZ_JBGTCA010000530.1:0-1582 GCF_041749095.1 Aquiflexum sp.
CCTGAACCAAAGGTAATCCGGCTGGGAAGATTGAGGTGGTTGTAGTCGATCTGATTTATGTTCTTGTCAGGGTTAGAGGACTGATTCCCATTGGCATCATAGCCATAGTTTTGTGTGGCTTGGACATTGGGCTTGAAGTCCAAAGAAAGATGATTGGTCGAACTGACATCATCTCTTACCCGAAGAAGATTGTTGGAGTATTCATAATTGCCATTTGCCAGATAATCATAGGAAAGAATGTCGGTGTACCCATAGTTTCCGCTGGAAAGTTGGCCCCTTCGGTACAGCGTTTTAATGTTTCCGTTGTTGTACCGGACACCGTGGATGGAGAAGTTGTCGTTTTCATTATATCCGGGAGCACTGTAATTGGCCACGTGGAGTCTGCCTGCCCCGTCATACTGGTAGTTGAAGCAGTGTTCTTTGCCGTTTCTGTCCCACCAGTCTATCCTGGAGATATTGCCGTCCCATCGGAAGAAATAGCCTTCATTTTCATAATAAAGTTTTTGCTTAAAAATAGTTGGCGTAGTACTGCCGATTTCCCTGAGCCAGTTACGGATAGTATAATCATACTCCAGATCCACATCCAAAAAAGATTTGGTTTTCAGCATTCCAAAATCGTCATACCCTGAGCTGTTAATCAATACTTCTGCATTTTGGTTTACCTGATGATACACGTTTTGAAGGGCACCGGCAATGTTGTATTCAAAGCTCGTTTGACTACTGAATTGCAAATTCAAGGTGATAGGTAGGTGTAGTTGCAAACCACACCTAGTCAAATGCTTAATCTACTCCCAGAGGGGGGAAGTCCCAATACAGATAATGGCAGGATCATTTTACAATATAGGCTACCCCTATATTGGCGGATAAATTTTTCCGATCATATCCAGGGACCACATACCTGGTTGGATGGTTTTCCAGATACCATTTGTAATTCAGGGTATTGACAAACTGGATTGAACCACTGAAAAGAAGGTTTCCAAATCTCCAATCTCCAACCAATGCCGGAACGAGGTCGATATACTTGTTTCGTAAATCCTTGGACTGCTCGTATCGAAAATAATAGTAATCATTGTTATAGACGATGCGCTCAAATTGAAATCCCAGACGGTTGAAGTTTTTGACCCATGCAAATTCAATCCAATTGACATTGGCTGCAGGACCATATCCCATGCCCAAAACCTGGCCTTTGTGCGTGTAGCCATGCCTGACATGGTTATGGATGTACCAGGTATCCAAATTTCTGATACTTTCCCTTATGGTCTGCCCGGTTTGGGTCATTTCTGAACTGATCTGAAGAAATTGATCCTGTCCTTTTAGGGGCATCAAATTGGAAAAGCCAAATGTAAAACCACGGTTCCTCTCGGGGGTAATCATAAAATCACTTATTCTTCTGCTATTGCCGTTGGTGCCGTATTCTCCATAAAATTCAAAATGCCCTTCGGGACTCATCCATCTGAAAAAGCCACTACTGAGCTGTTGCCTTTTGTCACGCACTGGATTGACCACATTATTAAGCCCTTTTTGTCCGTTGAACACCGGAAGATAATCCCCAAAACTATCCATATCTTCCCGATAAAGGTGG
>NZ_JBGTCA010000531.1:0-3881 GCF_041749095.1 Aquiflexum sp.
TAAATGGCAAGAAAGATCAATATTATGCCGAATAGAGCACTCAGTGAGGCTTCGATGATATCAGAGTTCTTTTTTCGTTCCCATTCTCTCCTTAGCCAATCCTTATCTGAGATTCTTTTTCTATTCATATTAAAGTGCGAATCAATCTTTGTTTTTGAATTCGTCCAAAAATTGCAATAAACCAATGACTTCAACATTAGACTCATAAACATATCTCTCTTCTCCGGGAGTAACGACATATAGCTTTTCGACTCCCAAGTCTTCCATTGCCAAATAGCTACCTTTGGTAAGTTTTGGAGAAAGACTTAACTTAATCTCAACTGCAGCAAGCCAGCGGGTATCTCTCCTGATCAAAAGGTCAATTTCTGCACCATCTTGGGTTCTGTAGAAATATATTTCATCATCTGTACTCAATACCGATTTTACCTGATGAATCACAAAACCCTCCCATGAACTTCCAACCGCAATATTTCCATAAAGCGACTCCCTATCATTTATTCCTAAAAGATAATGCAGCATTCCATTATCCCGAAAATAGATTTTTGAGGATTTCACCAGCCTTTTTTTGATATTGATGTGCCAAGACGGGAGCTCGGTAACCAAGAAGGCATTCACAAAGTAGCTTATATAAGTTTTAATTATTCACTGAAAACTCAAACCCAAGTTGTATATACCTTTCAATCATCCCTGCAAATTTAAAAATAAATTTTAAATTTGCAGGGATGATTTATGAATTTATGATCTTAGGCTTGGTGATATCTTTTCCAAAGTTTCAAACTTTGGAAAAGTTTTGCGTCAAATTCGAAAGCAAGTTAATTCCTGAATTTAGCTAAATCCGTGAACTCAACTTCCTAATTTTAGCTAAATTTGTGAAGTTGGCTTTTTCAATTCATTTGCAGATTCCTCAAAATATTCAAAGAAACCCACCCCAAAGCTAAATTCAAGGTCATCACCCCTGAGAAGTTCTACGAACTGTTTCATTTGAAAACAATATCAGATAAGATAGTCCTTGTATCAAAACACCACCCATCAACCAAGTCCCACCATTGGTCAATGGGGTATTGGGTTTTTGTGAAAAATAAGGTGAAATTAATTGGATGAAATATACTTCGTGAAATATAGTTGAAAAATGCCTTCGGCGAAATATTTTGGAAATTGAGGTACAATACCATAATTATATCAATCTTATATCAACTATATTTCAATTATATATCTATTTATTTAAGGAAAACCTATATATAATTTTCAAATATGAAAAAGTCGCTATTTATAGTTATACTGACCATTTCAGTCTGCATTTCATCCTTTGCTACTGAATTGTACCCAAGTATCATGAGCTATCAGGCAGATAGAACTGCTTTGGCCAGAAAATACACTAATCATTTATCGGATGAATATTTCCAAAGGATAGATCTCCTATACAAAGAATGGCTCAAGGCTTTGGAAAATATGCCTTATGAAAGCTATTCAGCAGACGGAAAGCTCGATTACCAGATTTTTAAGAATTACCTGGAAAAAGAAAGTTATTTCCACTCCGCAGCTTATGAGGAATACAAGGCTGTCAAAGATGTGGTTGATTTTGCAGGCCCAATGGAAAAGTTCTATCAAACCCGAAGAATGGCTGTCAAACCCAATGCACAAGAATTGGCGGCAACTTTTACGCAGGTTGAAAAGGCAATAAAAACCAAATTGGAGCAATCAAAAAAAGCCAAACCATATAACAGTTGGCAGACTGCGGAATTGGCCGCCCAAGTGGTGGAAGGAATGAGGAAGAGTAGCGAGGAGGCATACAATTTCTACTTTGATTATGATCCGGAGTTTACCTGGTGGATGAAAGAGCCCATGAAAAGTCTGGATAAAACGATGAAAGCCTATGGGGATTTTTTGAAGAACCATTTTGAAAATACTGTGGTGAAAGATGATGGTTCGGGCATTATTGGTAAAATCTCGGGTAAAGTGGCCATTGAAAAAGAGCTTGCATATAACATGATTCCTTATACCGCGGAAGAATTGCTCAAGGAAGGGGAAAAACAATATGCATGGTGTGAACGGGAAATGATCAAAGCCTCCAATGAATTGGGGTTTGGTAATGACTGGAAAGCAGCCTTGGAGCATGTGAAAAACACTTATGTTCCGGCAGGTGAATGGCCGCAAATGGTGGCGAAGATGGCAGAAGAGGCTATTGCATTTTTGGAAGATAATGACTTGATGACCGTTCCGGAAATGGCCAAGGAAACCTGGCGAACTACCATGATGTCTGCTGAAAGACAGAAAGTTAGTCCATTCTTTTTGGGTGGAGAAACCATCATCATTTCCTATCCTACTTCTGAGATGTCCCATGAGGACAAAATGATGAGTATGCGTGGCAATAATCCACATTTTTCAAGAGCTACGGTGCAGCATGAACTGATACCCGGACATCACATGCAGCAATTTATGAATCAGCGTCATTTTCCTCATCGTAGGATTTTCAATACACCATTTTGGGTGGAGGGATGGACTTTGTATTGGGAGTTTAACCTATGGGACAAGGGTTTCCCGAGGAATGCTGAAGATAGAATCGGGATGCTTTTCTGGAGAATGCACCGGGCAGCAAGGATTGTGTTTTCTTTAAATTACCATTTGGGGAATATGACACCCCAAGAATGTATAGACTTCCTTGTGGACAAAGTAGGCCATGAGCGTGCCAATGCCGAAGCAGAAGTCAGAAGGTCATTCGAAGGAAGCTATGGGCCTTTGTACCAATTGGCATATATGATCGGTGGTCTTCAGGTGTATTCCCTTAAAAATGAAATGGTCCAATCGGGAAAAATGACAGAAAAAGAATTCCACGATTTCTTTATCAGCCAAAACTATATGCCCATAGAATTGCTCCGGGCAAGGATGAAAGGCGAAGATTTGCCAAGGAATTTCAAAAGCAGTTGGAGGTTTTTATAAGTGAGGCCAAACCTTTGAGGTCTTTTTCAGACCTCGAAGGTTTTTTAGCAAAAATAAGGATGAATTCAAAACTCAGAGACTTTTGTGTGCGCCCCGGCGCATACGAAGGTCTTATAAAATTAATCATTTGATCCTTTTTTCATGATTAAAATAACCACTCCATTTTTTCCTTCTTCCCCTACCTTGTCTATGGCCGCCTTGTTTTTAAGTACCTCAATGCTCTGAATGTCCTCAGGTTTAATACTTTCAATATCTTTGATTTTGATTAATTTGCCATTATTGGAATAATACATAGCAGGTTTGTTTTCTGCACTAGTTGAACCCATCACTGATATTGCCACAGGCGCATCGGTTTTTTGAGCTGATTTTAAAGAGGTCGAACCAAATACCCGATTATTTTTCAATTTTCCCAGTTGTTCAATTTGATTTTCATTCAACTCATTTTTTATAGACACAAGATTGCTTAATTGCTTCTTTTTCAAATTATTTTCAATGGCAAGAACAATCTCCAATTGTCTAATTGCAGCTTCTTGGTTGATTTTTGGTTCTTTGAGCAAGGATTTCAGCTTAGCATTGGCCTCATCCAAATCCCATTTGAGTGTACTAAATTCTCCTGCGTTTTGGCTGTGGATCTTTTTTATTTTTTCTGCCTGTTGGTCACTGAGGGCAATTTTCTCCCTGTTTTTCATTATCAGGTCGCCTGAGTATAATGCTTCCTGGAATATATCCTGGGCTTGTGCCGTACCTATAAATAACATTAAGAAGACAAGAATTAGATTTTTCATATTCATTTGTTTTAGGTTAAAATTCTGTAAGTAGTGAGGAAGTTGATGGTTCCCAGATTTCAAGTTCGGTGGTGGTCTCAATAATAAATTTCAGTTCCTGATTTTCATCTTGGTTTAGGGTGATGATGACAATGTCCTGATCAAGTTTGAAATCATCAA
>NZ_JBGTCA010000532.1:0-2819 GCF_041749095.1 Aquiflexum sp.
CCTATAGTAAAAACAAAGCTGATGAAAACCCCGTGCTTCTATGCGGATGAAGCTACCAAGTGGGGAACAGAACACCATGGTGTGATGGGATTTCATAATATGGGGATTACGAGGATGAGTATGGTATTTGGTTCCAGAAATGAACTCAACACGGCCATTCAGCCTGTAATTTTCAAAGACCAAAGCAGCAGCAGCCTCCTTGTAACCTACGATGTAGGAAGACCTTTTATTTTGAATCCCAAAACACTTGAATTGGGAACGCCTATCGGTAAATGCGCTGATTGGATGACAGCACAGCCCCCTATGGTACCTTGGCCTTTTGGCATAGTACAAACTACCGCCCACCCTGTCTTTGATCCTTTGACAAAGGAATTATATACGGTCAATTATACCAGGAACAAAGGTTCATTTACACAAATGGAGCATACCATCCACCACCTCAGGACAAACCGTGGATTATTCAAAAAACTCCTGGAATCCCTTGCAGAAGAATTGGTCGACCATCCGGATATCATGCATGTCAAAACCAAAATAAAGGAATTTCAAAAGAAACTTCCTTTTCTTCATCCACATACTGAAGATGCGGGCAAAAAACATGAAGTGTTTATGTATTTGTTAAGGTATGACGGTCCCGGCCCGCTAAAACGCTGGGAGGTGGAAGATCAGACAGGGGAAAAACTGGTGATTGATGAATGCATGCATCAGATGGGAATTTCGGAGGATTTTATCATTTTGACCGACTGTTCTTTTAAGTTCGGTATTGACCTCTTATTTGACAATCCATTTCCCGAAAGTAAAGTCATCGAACGCCTGATAAGGAGATTGACCTCAGGAACCATGGACCCGAATACCCTGACCTATATTATCAAAAGAGCAGACCTAAAAGATGACAAGGTTAAAGTCACCGCCTACAAGCTAAAAAATCCCATTCCCTACGAAACCATCCACTACTCCTGTGATTATGCCAATCCTGATGGAGTTATTACGCTATATGGAATCCATAATGCGGCGACCTGTGTGGCAGAATGGGTCAGGACATTTGACAAAAGGGCCACTGACCATCAGCCGGTTGAAAAAGATTACATCAGCCTTTTTGCTGTGGGAAGTATGGATGTCAGCAGATTGGGTAAATGGAAAATCGACACCAAAAGCTTGGACATCGATACGGAGGCCTCTGCGGTATTTGAAAGCCCCGGGAATTATCATGAGAAAGAAATAGGACCAAATACCTGGACATTGGGTTTGTACGCCTACAAAGACATCCTTTCAAGTACCAAAGTAGTGCCGAAGATCGAACAGATGTGGTTTATCAGTGCAGGACTTCATGACAACCTCCTGACCGAATTTATATGGGATCTCTATCAACATTATCCACATAGGAAAATCAGCCTTGACCTTATTAAGGAACTGACCAAAAAAGAGCTTCCGGTCTGTATCCAAAGAATCGATCTCAATACGATGAAGGTGGAGGATGTATATCAATGTCCCGAAGGAACTGTCAGCAGGGGTGTTCATTTTATTCCAAGGAAAACCAGAAACCCCCTGATTCCGGAATCCATGGACGGTTATATTTTTGCGCCTTTTCTGTACAGATATACCGGTGATGATGGCAAGTGGGAATACAGCAGTGAATTCTGGATTTTTGATGCAATCAATATCAACAAAGGGCCTATTTGCAAAATGAAGAATGACCATATCATCTTTGCATTTTCCCTACATACCGCTTGGATGGAAGAGGCCATCGATAATCCCTTTGAAAGTGATTTTACCATCAGGGATGATTACAGTGAGGTGATTTCAAAAATCCCCATTAAAAAGGACAGGGAGTTTTTGAATGAATTTTTTGAGAAAAATATTTATAGTCATTTCTCATGAAGGAAATTCCCGATATCAAAAAGCTGAAAACGATTTCTGAAAATCAGAGAAGCAGAGTCTATTTAGCTGAAAATAAAAATGATTCCCCATTACTTATCAAAGAAGACTTGTCCGGTGATTTGTCGAGGTTACACAATGAGGTGTCTATTTCATCTTCATTAAAAGAAGGCCAATTTGATTCCAGGATGATGCTGTACAATGGCCAATTGGTTTTGGTAAGGAATTATGTTGAAGGAAAAACCCTGAAAGATTTGATTCCGGAAGGAGGGTTTGATATGAAGGGTTTCTTGTTTCAATCGATTCAGATTGCCACATCTCTGCAAAAGCTGCATCATCAGTATGTTTTGCACAACGATATCAATCCGAAAAACATCATCATTGACCAAAACAAGAAAGCCCATTTTATCGATTTTGAGTTCAGTTCTTTGCTCAACAGCATAGAGATTTCCTACGAACAGGCACCTATTATCAAAGGTACTGTGGAATACATGTCTCCCGAACAAACAGGCCGTATGAACAGGAAGATGGATTACAGGTCCGATCTCTATTCCCTGGGTGTGACATTCTATGAGATGATCACAGGTAAATTGCCTTTTGAGGCAGAAGATATATTGGAAATGGTGCATTGCCATTTGGCATTGTTTCCAAAACTTCCAAGTGTCCTGAAACCTGCGATCCCCAAATCCATAAATGCCATTATTTTAAAATTGCTTTCCAAGAATGCTGAGGACAGGTATCAGTCCATTCCCGGACTATTGGTAGATCTTCATTTGGCCTTGAAGCACTTGGAGGAATCAGGCCATATTCATGATTTTGAGGTTGGTTCTACTGATATTGCTTCCAAACTGACCATTTCCCAAAAACTTTACGGAAGGGAAAAAGAAGTGGAGATTTTAAAGGAAAGTTTTGACCTTGCTGCTGCAGATAACAAAGTCCTGGTTACC
>NZ_JBGTCA010000533.1:0-29043 GCF_041749095.1 Aquiflexum sp.
GGACTGTGTACTCTCAGGTAACATCATTGATAAATCTGTGTCAAAAAACGACTCACACTATTGCCACCAACAGCAATTCAAGATGCGGGCTCTTTTCTGATATCGGATTCACTTTGTTGTTTATCTTCAGGTTTTTTTGACAAAGTCAACAAAGCCACGGTTATCAGAATGAGAAATGTCCCCAGCCAATCCATTTCCAGAAAAGCAACATTTAACCAAAAAACTGCTGCCAAGGTCGCAGACAAAGGTTCTACTGAACAAAGCAGGCTAGCGGTCTGTGCCCCGATGATATTAAGTGAGGAAAGAAAAATAGTGAATGCGATCACCGTACCGAAAATAATGATGAAAGCAAAAGACAGCCATGTACCTAAATTCCAGGTGCCACTGACTTCCCAAGGTTTGCTGTATAGAGAAATCAACAGCCCGCCGATCATCATGGCCCAGCCTGTCACCGTTACAGGGGAATATCTTTGAAGCAGTTGAACAGGAAAAATGGTATAAAAAGCCAAAGAAACCGCTGATAAAATTCCCCAAAAAACAGCTTTTTCAGAAATCACCAATTGGTGGAAACTGCCGTGGGTTACCAATAAAAATGTACCTGTCAATGCCAATATCAGTGCCCCATATTCTACCAAAATCGGCCATCTTCTGTTTTTAATGGCATAATATCCCACCACGAAAACCGGACCTATATATTGTAATACCGTGGCTGTGGCAGCATTGGAAAAACTGATGCTATAAAAATAGGAAAACTGAACAGCTCCCATACCAAAAATACTGAAAAGCATAAGCTGAACCGCATCCCAGGGTTTTCTCCAGATTTGAAATGCATCTGAATTTTTTCTGAAAATGGCAAAAAGCATCAAAATCCCTCCTGCCAAAAGCATCCTCCAGGAAACCAACCATGCCGGGTCAATCAGCTTATGTTCAAAAAGATATTGGGCACAGGTTCCTGAAATTCCCCAGAAGACAGCCGCCAAGATGGTCAACATAAAACCTGAAACAATTCGGGAACTGGTAAGACGCGGCATAGGTGTGGGAACTGATTATAATGAAAAAGCGAATGTAACCAACAGGAAGATAATTTTTTGAAAATTTCTGAAAAGAAAAATAAAGGTTGATTATTCCAAGATGCAAGAGAGATTCAACAGACAGGAAAGTGAAGGAATCTCGGGCAGCTTTAAAATACACAAATTTCCACCATGATAATCTAGTCCAAGCAAGGGATGTGGTCTGGAAAGCTCAGTATTGAAAATTTTTAAAAATCATACCTGACTTGCAGAAGGTCTAAAGAAGAGCGCCATTTCAAATAAAAAATAATATCCTAACAAACTAATCCACCAGTCTGGCAGAAAATGAAGTATCAGTGCCATATGGATTAAGATGAAGCCTCTAAGCGTAGAAACAATTGAAAAAGTAGCTGATTCAGGTTCGGTATTTTTTGATAAATGACCTTTAAACTGGCCTATCACCACTATAATTGTAAATAAAATCCCAGCTAAAATTTCAGGAAAATTTTTCCCCCCAATCGCCCAAAATAAAATTAAAGTGATTGCCCAAATCCCATTTCCCACCCACAAAGTCTTCTGCCATCCAAACAAAACAGGGAATGTCCTATATCCAGTTTCCCTGTCTGCCTCAATATCTTTAAGATATCCGATCAACACAAAATTTGAATAGGATAAAAAAGTAATCAAAACAAAAGGATAGAAACTTCTAGGAAACTCCCATAAACCAGAAGAACTTATTGCGAAATAACCCATCACAGGCAAAAGGGCTACTATCCAAGCATTATAAAATGGACCTATGAACCAATATTTCTTTTTAAAATACGTATAGGTGGCCAAGCCAAAAACTGTCAATAAGGCCAAAAGAAAACTGATATAACTCATGAAAAAAAATATCAGTGCGCACATGCCTAAACCAACGATACTTACAATAAGGGTTTGTTTAATTGAAATCAATCCTTTTGATAAAGGCCTGTATGGTGCGGATAACTTATCTGTATCCGTTTGAAAACAGTCAGTCAAAGCCTGCCCGAAGCCATATCCAAGAAAAAAAGGAAGAAAAGCCAATAATAATTGCCATGAATTTTTATCAACAGTTCCGGTCATTATCATCCCGGTTGCACCTGCAATTCCTGAAACAAAAAGCAAATATGGCCTCATCTGGATTCCATAAAATTTAAAAAATTGTAAACTTGTAATCCTAAGTTTCTTTGACTGCATTTGCTCAGATTATTTAGCTAATAAATTTATGGCTTTGGGAACAATTTCGATTTCCACTGAATGGCATTTGTCAGTTTCTCCGTCAAACTCCAAGACAAAGGATTCTTTTGAAGTTACTTTTAACCGATCAGTATAATCTGAAATTTTTTTTTCATCAACATCAAAGACACCTTTTCCTAAGTCAAACATAAGTTTGATCAAGTCTAAGGTACCCATGTGATGTGAAAAATTCAAACCAAAAAACCCATTGTCTGATGGAACACTTTGGGGATAACGGAAATTTCCTGAGATAAAAGGAATTTTGAGCAAATTCAAATTTGACAGCTCTGATTCAAACTTTTCATCATTATATTCGATTTGAACAGTTATATTTTTGTGTTTCAGGATTGTTGAAATTGCAGTATAAAAAATTGCTAAACTGCTGGAATTTGATTTAAAAAATTTCAATAATGCACTGGGATTGTTGAAGTTCCAATTGGCCTGTGCGGTAACTCCAATGCTTGCATTTATAACAAAATATTTTTCCAGAGAAATTCCATTTTCCCCAACATATTTAGCGACTCCAATGTCATGCTTAACCCAGGGCTTTTCAAGGTCAATCATCAAAGGAATTCCTTTGATGATTTTTAAGGCAGGTTTGTGAAAATCATTACTAGAACCCAAACCTATCCCCCCGATAGCTAATTTTTGTAGATGAGATTTGTGATATTTAATCAAATAATTGATCAGATAGTTAATGGAACCATCTCCCCCGGCTACAATGATAATCAGCTCCGAGGATTTTGCTATTCTGACACCAAGTATTTCATCCAAAGTCTTATCATTTTCAATAACCGCTTCCTCAAAGCCATCAGGTAAATGATGAATAAGTCCTTGCTTGATAGACAACCATCTTTTAAATGCAGTCCCTTGATGAGATCTAGGATTGATGACTATAATTGGCTTATCCATTTCAGACCTTTTTGATTTTATCCAATTCATTTTTAAAAAAGGAACTTATCAAAACGGGAGTCAATACCAAATCCGTAATAATTGCAACAAGGATCACTATGCTCACAAGAAATCCATGGTAATATATATCCCCAAAAGAGGAGAATAACAAAACCATAAAACCTCCCAAAAGAATTAAAGAAGTCATGGTCATGGCAATTCCAGTTTCAAGAATCGTTTTATTGATCGCTTCTTGTAGAGAAAGCCCATTTTTTATTTCCAGTTTATACCTGTGAAGAAAATGCAAAGTATCGTCAACGGCGATTACAAATCCGACAGTAAAAATAATCGTAGTAGTTCCTCTCATTTCAATACCTGTAAAACCTAATACGCCCCCTACTACCAGAACAGGGATTAAATTCGCAATCAAGGCTACCAAAATCAGCTTCCATGATTTGTATAAAATTCCTGTAATTACAGAAACCACAATTACCAGCATGATAAAACTTATATACATATTATCAATTCTCAACTGATGGCCAATATCTGTGAGGTGATCTATTCCTGTAAAAACAATTTCAATCTCTTCCATTCCAGGAACCGAGGATTTCCAAAGTTCAAAAGATTCTTCCATGGCTTCAGCTTTTTTTCTACCCAAGTCTTTAATCCTTCCATATATGCGAGCGGTGCTACCTGATTTGCTTATAATTTTAACCGGTAAAGCGGTACCGCTTGATTGGGAATATAACTTTATCAAACTTATATCATCTTCCGAGGGAAGACTCCAATTGGAATTTCTGTCCACAATAAGATGTAGCCATTTTGAATATACTGCCGGTCCAACGATTTGGCTGACACCTACTTCTTTTTCAAGGAAGTGCTCGATTTCTGAAACTGATTGAAGTATTTCATCATCAAAAAAATTCTTTCCAGTCTTCGCTTTTAATGAAAGTTCCACAGACCTCCCTCCCCCAAGTTCTTGGTCGAAAAAAACGAAATCTTCATATAATCTATTATGCTCTGGAAGGTTGGTAAGCATCATGTTGTTGGTGTTGATCTTCCACATTCCCAAAAGAGAAAACATTACGATTAGACTGAAAACCAAAATAATTTGCTTTGGATAATTTAATGTGAAATCAACCAAAATATGAAGAGGTTTCCGGAATTTTTTTGACTGAACCGGTTTAATAAACGAGGATTCCAGATTAAAAAAAAGAATGAAGGCAGGCAATAGAAAAATTGAATTCATCCATGCAAATGCAAGACCAACCGTAGCATCCACCCCAAATGTCCTAAGCGCCTGCATACTCATGGTCAGCAACATTAAAAATCCAGCAGCGGTGGTAAGAGAATTTATTAAAGTTATCAAACCTATTTCCTTTAAAGTCCTATCCATGGCAAGGATAGGATTGTGGATTGTTTTACCGTCAATAGAAAATTTAGTGCATATATGAATGATATCGGAAATACCTACGATCAAAACAATAGTGGGGAAAAGATTGGACATGATGGTCAAAGGGCGTCCAAAAAAACTCAGGTAGCCATACAGCATCAATAGTGAAAGGAGAATGCAGGTTATCGGAACAATAACTCCCATCAAGGTTCTGTGGATTAGGTATAAAGCCAGGATGATAACCCCGAAACTTAAAACCAAAGCAGTTTTCATTTCCTTTTTTGTAAGCTTTTGGAATTCTGATTCCATATACTTCCTGCCCATCATATGGATTTTCCCAAAGCCCACTTCTTGGCCCAATTGGTCGATTTTATTCAATAGATTGTCAAATCTATCCAGAGAAAGTGAATCAACAAGTTGGACAGGGAATTTGAGTACTGAGGCATCCTCAGAAATGAAATGCTGATTGAATAGAAAGTCAGAAAAAATCAAAACACTGTCCCTGGCAAATCTTTCAGGATGCGATACCTGGATATATGGCCGGCTTGATACTTTTCCCGGTAATACCTGATTGTATTTTTTGATGGAAAGGATTGAGCTGACCGATTTTATTTCGGGCAAACTATCCATCTCTACCAGGAATATTTCCACCCGCTTTAAAAAAACAGAATCAAAAATGCTAGGTTGATTCTTAATGGCAATTATCATGGAATTATCCGCTGTCCCCATTTCTTCAACGAAATCCCTGTAAAAAGAAAGGCTTGGATGTCCGGTGGGGAAGAATTGATCGAAACTTGAATCTATTTTCAGTTTTGGCAAAAGAAATAAACTATAGGCACTTAAACCAAAGACCAATCCAATGATTGCAAGGCTATATTTTTTAATCCATTTTCCCATAGTGATTATAAACATCTCACATCAATCCCCACTGAATCAGTTTCGACCAACGGGAAATCTGAAAGAATATAATATGGATAAGTACTGATTGCGTACGGTTTCATCAACGGATAAAGAAAATCATCTTTTCGACAACAAACCTGTAAATAATCTATTCCAATTGCTGACACCCGTTCCAAAATTTCATTGATGTTTCGAATATTTTGAGGGCTATAATTATACAAAGTAGCAAAACCAAAAGCTTTATTCTCAACTGGGAAAAATGTGGATTTTTTGGGAAAAACCATGCTATAAATCCTTAAACCCAATTTATAAAGCCAATGGATTTTTTTAATCTTTAATTTGTACAATTTCTGTGTTTGAAAATATGCCAAACCACTTTTTGTCCGAAAAAAGAGAGAATTAACCACTTCTTCCCGATCAAATAAATAGACAGAAAATAGTTGATTGGCATGATTTAATTCATTAGGAATAATAATCTTTTGTTTTACCGGAATGGTCAAATAAATAAATTCGTATAAGAATGTTTTTTTGATGGCTGCAAGAGTCAATTTAATTACGGCAGAATTGGATTTTTTTAAAGTGACGAAATTTTTATCTATGCCATACTGCTTCAATATTTGCGTTTTCCCATCCTTTGTCAGTAATCTTCCTACTCCCCTATTTCTGTCTTCTTTCGAAACTTTTACATCAAACCCAACTGAGGTATCATAGATTTTTTCATTGATTTTTATTTTGGTTTTGGCACCAATACTTGTCCCGACAACCTTACCTTGTTCATTGATTGCTAATGAAGCTATAAATTCCCTGAATGGCTTAGCTCTGGAGAGAAAATGTTCCTTGACAATCTCCAGTTGAATGGCTTTACCTTGCACGATTGATTTTTCCAAGAATTCAATTTCCCTGTCGTACATGGATTCATATCCGATGATTTTATATTTCATTGGTTTTAAGGTTTATCAAGATTCATAGCTGGGGAGGATCTTGGGATTACTGCACAGACCTGATACATACCTGTCGATTCAAGATCATCGGCCACGTACACATCTCCATATTTGTCCTGAATAGTATTAGTATCTGTCCCAGTTAAACGATTGGCAATAAAACTTCTGAAAACTATCAGGTTTTCCTCTCCTTTTGAAATAGCGTCTAATAACCTGAATAAATAATCAGAATTTTCAAAGCTTAAAATATCTGAACAGGAAAAGAAACTATCACCTTTGTTTTGGTTCGCAAATTCAAGTAAATCTCCGTGTATGTATTTGATCTTTAAATTTTTGTTGAGAATCCTGTTCTTAACTTCTTGTAGGATATTTTCTTGTAAGGATTCCGGCAGATGCCTCATATCCATATCCCTTAAGTGTCCTTTGAAAATTAAGTGCATCATAAAATTGGAGTCCGCCTTTCCTTGGTAAATATTCTTAGCAATGGTTTCCGGTATGTAACCAACGACCGATTCCCTGCCAATAAAAGCGGAATCTTTATTTCCCAGTAATCGGTAAACCCATTTTTTTGAAAAAAAATAGGACAATACCTCCCATTTCAATGCGGAGAATGAATATTTTTCTATTGACTTGCCTTCGAAAATCTTCAAAAACCCATTTCCTAAAAAAAATAAAAGTAAAGGGCGAATGCGATCCAAAAAACTTTCAAAATGACCCACATATAAAATTCCCTTTTCTATTGAAGAAAGTCTTTGGTTCCAGTAATTTGAACAGTCATCAGGAAGCTTGTTTTCAATCTTACGATAACAGGATTTCCTAAATTGTTTCTCAGACTCAAAGTGACCGATAAATTTCAGGTAGTCCTCCACTTCAAGAATTTGAAGTGCCTGGATTTTTAACTGGAAAAGAAAAATTGCCTCCAAATTGATATCTACGAGATTTAATTCTACAACACTTGGATTATCCATTAATGCTATGACCCTTTCCCCACTCCCAACCACCACTACCAAAGAGGATTTGGAAAACTTTGAAAGCCAATTTCTTTCAGGCTCGCTATCTTCATTGATATGGCTATAGTAGATCATTATCAAAAAATAAAAGCCTTTGAATCATTCCAAACCTCCTCTAAAGCTGTAGCCAATTTATCAATGTCTTCTTTGGTATGGTGGGACATAAAGCTGATCCGGAACCTTTCATGGTGAAGAGGAACTGCAGGGAATTCTATAGGATTAATAAAAATATTTTTGTGGTGAAGCAGATAAGAAGCGGCCCGGATATTCATTCCCTCGGGAATCCTTAGTGTGACGATTCCTCCTTCCGGTTTGGCACAAAATTCAAAGTTCCCTAATTTTTCAATTGCGTACTTCATGTTTTCCCCCAAACTAATTCTAAGCCATGGTTCATCTTCAAGTATTTTCAAGCCTCCTAAAACAGTGGCCATTACTACCGGAGGAATAGATGCGGAGAAAATATATTGTCTCGAATTAAATCTCAAATAATTGATGATATCTTCTGAGGAAGCTATATATCCCCCGCATGTTGCAAATACTTTACTAAAAGTACCCATCTCAATATCAATTTCGTCCTCAACGTTGAAATGGGAGGCTGTACCTTTCCCGTTCTCTCCCAAAACCCCCGCTCCATGGGCATCATCCAATATCAACAATGCTCCATAAGTCTTACAAAGACTTACAATCTGTGGCAAAGGCGAAATATCACCATCCATAGAATAAACCCCTTCTACACAGACATATATATTTCTTTTCCCTATAGATTGATACTTTTCTAAAAGTCTTTCCAAAGATATCATGTCATTGTGAGGAAAAACCTGATGAGGAGATTTTGTAAGTTTTAATGCATCAAATAGAGAAGCATGACTTAATTGGTCAAAAATCACCACATCATCTCCCGAGGCAACTCCACTAACCACTGCCAGATTGGCCAAAAAACCCGAAGAAAAAACCATTGCCGAAGGTTTGGACTTAAAAGAAGCCAGTCTATCTTCCAATTCCTCGGTAAGTTTTAAATATCCATTCAGCAATGGGGGCCCACCTATTCCTACTCCATATTTATCCATGCATGCCTTTACATACTCGGATATTTTAGGATGGGTGGCAAGGCCTAGGTAGTTATTGGAAGCAAACATGAGCATTTGCTGGATTTTTCCTGTTATGGGATCCTCAACTGACACTTCTCTGTCTGTTTTGGACACAATCTTCCGCATATATGAAAATGATTGTGTACTTGAAAATTCTTTGAAAGTTTTGGCCCTTTCACTCAGTTTCTGGTGGGCCAAAAGTGTCTGCATGCTTTTAAGATCTTCATGAGTTGGCTCCATATTATTTTATTTTAACCATTCTTGATGCAATTTTAAAAGCGATTGAAAGTATAACTGAATATCTCCACCCTCTTCGTCAAATAAATTCCCAACTTCTGAAGGTCGGCATTTGATTTTTAATCCATCAGTTCTAAATTCGATCTGATTTCCTGAATTAAATACCCCCAAAAAAACCGGTTCCCAATTGGCTGTTGAACAAGCTTTCAAAAACTTTTCTTTCTTACGGCTCGGGATGGTAAATAACAGCTCATATTCTCCATGCGGACCTGCAAGAAAAATCCAAGTTGGCACAGAATTGTTTTTTTGAACCTCCCTAACGGCTGCATGTGCAATTTCCTCAAAATTCCTTTCCATTTTAAGCCCGAGTTGATTCAAATCCATTAGATTTGAAACTGCCGGGAAAAACCCGTCACTTGTATCAATACACGCTGTTGCGAATTCTTTGATGACTTTACTCTCCTTCAACCTTGCTTCAGGCCAATAGGAAACTTCAATACTGTCATCAAAATATTTGCTGTATGCATAAGCATTTCCCAAACCCAAGGGATGGGTTGAAAATAGAAGATCTCCTTCCATGATGGTTTTCCGCATCAAGGGCACTTTTTCTTGAAGAGAGGATATAGCCATGGTTGAGATTGAAAAAAGCTCATCAAAATTAGTATCACCGCCCAAAACAAAGACCCCGTAAGCTTCACAAGCCTCATTAATTCCTCCCTGCATCTCTTCAATCCATCCACTATTTAATGATTTGACAAGCTGTAATGATAGCAAAATACCAATAGGGTCTGAACCTGTAGCTGCCATATCACTTAGAGTTACCGTGACAGCCATCCATCCAATTAGCCTTGGGTCAATATAAAGTTTATGTCTTATTTCCTCATAAATTCCGTCAACTTTAATCACAATGTATCCAGGAGGATGTTCTCTCAAACGAATAATTTCCCCATCTGATTCCAAGAGATTATTTATTTGGTTGGGGTATCTTTTGAATACTCCGGCAATTTTTTGGGTGAACAGATTTTCAGATAACAAGTGCGGAATCTTGCTGGTTTCCATTGGGTTAAAGCTCTGATTTAATTAAATAATTTTACTGAAAAAAAACCTGAATTCAAATGGGTATTATCAATTAAATTTGGATGGACCGCCTTTTCTGTCTGCTCCCAAGTTTGAACAGGGGCCCCGGGATCTATAAGCAAATCTCAATTTCTTTTCAAACTGAAAAAAAACTGAAAGTGAAGATGACAAAAGGCGGGGGATTTGTGATGAAAGCAACTCGTGGATCTTGGGTTTTAATTTGGAAAAAGAGCCTGCAAAGCTTTGAAGTCCATCATTTGGTTAATTCTATCCACTACCTCATTGAGATGCTTATGTATACCTTCCAAGTTGACGAATTCCACAGTAATCAATTGAGGCACATCCAATGGAATCTTGGTGTCAAAATATTCCGGATTGATGTAGACCATTAGGGTATTATTTCCCCATCCCCTGCCCCGATAATCCGGATCAAAATTCTCAAGCATGGCTCTCATTGTCAAGGCTCCGCTGATTCCTTGATGCATTTCTGGGAAAGACTTCTTCAAAATTGAGTCAGGCTGTGTAGTTAAATACTCCCTGACTATCTCCAGGGATTCTAGGTAATCTTTTTCAAGTGCATCAAGTTTATCCTGAATTTTTGTAAGCTACTCTTTCTTTTTGAGCGTAGTATTTTCTTCAGCTAACCGGATTCGGTTTTCCATGTTTTCTTTGGAATATCCCCAAGCTCCTTCAGCAGTGAGTTTTTTGATCTCTTGGATGCGCTCCTCCAACTCTCGATCAAATTCCTCAGGGGGGTGGACTTGGGTACGTTCAACAATCGCTTGCCTTTGCTTTTGATATACCTGTTCTAACTCGGTCAATTTAAACTCAAGAAATTCCTTTCTGGTAAAAGGAATAAACAGTGGTTTATCGCTATTTCGGATTAAAAAAGCATCCAAAAAATCCCACTTTGAATAATTGACAACATAATCCGGTGCAGGACCGGGATATTGGTAATAATCAACCCTGCCTTGACGTTTGGTTAGCGTTGGAATTTTGAATACCGGTTTACCATTAATTTTATAAGGCTCTAAAGG
Organism: Aquiflexum sp.; assembly: GCF_041749095.1. Taxonomy (GTDB): domain Bacteria; phylum Bacteroidota; class Bacteroidia; order Cytophagales; family Cyclobacteriaceae; genus Aquiflexum. The sequence goes on from NZ_JBGTCA010000533.1 coordinate 10,842, forward strand.
ATCTGTTTCAAAATCAAAAAAGGGTTGGGCCAATTGATTGAATCTGTTTAAAAAAATCTCAACATAGGAAGGTCCATCAAGTTGCCCCATTCGAGACCCCGAACAATGCCCATAACTACTTATGAATTTGACGGTAGAATAACTGATAATACCTGTTGAATGAAACCATTCATCTGTTCGGAGCATTTCATCGTGGGTAAAACCTTTTTCATACCTGAAATAGTATTCCACTGCTTTGGAACCCCTGACACCTTCAAAATATCCCTTCATCCATTCTACACCAACATTTAGGTTAGGTGTCATTTTTTTCTGGTCATACGATGCGTTCAGGTATTTCATTGGCCCCGGTTCGTAATGTGGCCCATAAAAATTACGGGAATCTTCCAATCGTGACCAAACAGGAACCAACTCACTCACATTGCAGGGTGATTGGGAATAAGAAATACTCCCCCAAGTGGAAAAAAAGAAGGATGCAAATAGGCATTTAATTCTTCTGCTTTTCCATAAGCTAAGTCTCGAATCCATAACCCACTATTTTTAAACCGGTAATTTTTTCTTTCCTTCTTGATCTTTATCCTCCAATTATTTCAATATATCCATATCAGTAAACCTTTGATTTAGCTGCACCGGAGCGCATGGAATATGTATCAAAGGTTGGGCTAAAATTGCAGGTTGAGAGGTCGGAGATCCAAACTCCAAAGAACTCCCAAATTCTTCCAATTCCCTTTCGAATGTGGAGGTGTTACTTACGAACACATAACTGATTTTTCGTTGACCATTCGAAATAGTGACCAAGACCACCGCCTGATTTTGGTTTTGATAAAAAATTGAAACAGCTCCAATCATAGCATTCCATTTGGACTTAAAGGATGTTTTGGAGGAATCCATAGGTTCTCTGGGCTGATACTCCGGTACAATTAAAATTCGCCAGTCTTCTTCAAAATCATTGTCAAGAGATCCAGAAGAAGGTTTTACTTTGTAAAGCAAAATCTTGCCAAATTCTCCAGATGATGAATTACCCTTGGTAAATTCCAAATATCCAAGACCCTCAATCCTTGACCAACCGACAGGCGGGCTGTAAGTTACCCCATCATATTTTTCAAGATGCTGTCCCGATATATGGTTCCCAAAGAACAGTGTAACCAAAGTGAATATCCATTTAATTTTGACCATGATTGTATATAGTAAATTGACCGATTTTTTTCTATAAGCTGATATCTAGTGAAGCTTTACCAAACATAGAAATTAAGCAAAAGCCAAAATATCCTGTAAAAACAGGATATTTTAAGCAAAGCGCTTTGGGCTAAAAGTATTTTAAATTCTTGAAAATCTTTATTGATCAATCTTCATCGTGAAATATCCCGGAGCGATAGGTTTTAATTACAACCGATTAAAAATATTCCCCACGGTTGACACCTTGGACCCAGCCCCTTTGAACCCACTTACGATGGATATCTCATAACTCTCCGATATCCCGATAGAGGCAGCCTGACGGATATCCAATCCACTATCGTTGGGGTCGGTTGATTTAGGAACTTTCAACCCAAGTTCTGCTCCAATCGTTCCTTTTACAACTATATCTTTAATGTCCCAATTACCATCAAATTTTATGGTGGTCACTAACCCAGCGCCAGCCTGTACAGAAAGGGCTTTCCCAACGTCCTCATTTCTCTTCCCGATTTTCCCTCCGAAATAGACCGAATGTTCCACGGTCTCCAAAGTGGAAGGATCATATTTCTGGCCTCCTCCAAATTCGACACCATAAACCTTGGCACCAATGGTTGCCTCTCTGCAGGTAAACTTGCTCTTGACAAAGTGTAAATCTAGATCCCAATGGGTGATACAATGGGTATCCTCCCATTTCGTCATTTTTCCGTTCGCAGTTATCAGGTCCGGAAGTTTTACTTCGCAGCCATTACCGGTATAAAGTGGTGGGACCGGATATGGATAGTAGGCCTTCAATCCCGAAAGTGTTTTAAGGTAATCGGCATACAATCTGTAGGCTAGACCTGTGGGGTCTTGGGGAAGGTGATAGAGCGTGTACCAGTAAGTTTGTTCCTGCAACTGCTGAAAAGCCAGCGATTCCATTTCATGCACAAAAGCATTGTTAATGTCAGCACTTTTCTCCACAGATAATTCAAATAGTTTTTTTCTAAGCAGACAAATTTGTCTTTCAAGGGTCTGAACTTCGGGACTTTCCCCTTCACCGGTTTCCATTTTTGACAATCGTTTTTCCATTTCCTCAAGCTTTCTATAATCAACAGCAAAAGCCTCCTCCAATGCTTTCATTTGTCCTTCCCTAGATTGGATTAGCTTGTTTATCCTTTTATTAAAACTGCTGGCATAAGAGTCGTCCAATTCTGCCATCAGCACCTCCTGTGCCTGTATTTTGAATGGATTCCAGATTTGAGCAGCAAGACTATATTGTTTTTGAACATCCTCCATACTGGTCATATTACGGTTATTCGCAGCCATTTGTCCCGTAACTTTTTGGTGGTTCAAAAAGAGTTTATCCTCTGATGGAGGTACTCTCCTGAAAATATCCTCGTTGGTTAGTTTTATCCCTTGGAAAAAATCCTCAATCTCCCCTTCCCTTGTTATCGCCGCTTCTAGGGAAACCGGTACGGATGGCATGGTAAACCGTTTGGTGATCGCAATTTCTTTCAAATATCGTTTATGGTTAATCTTGATGCTTTCTATCATACCATCACTTCTACTGCCAGTCAAGTCTCTGAGTTCAAAATAGGATTCCTGAGAAAATCCACCTTTCAGGGCATTTTCAAGATATGTTTTTGCCTGAGCAGTACTGCCCTCTTTTTGAGAGATACGCGCCAGACTACGGTTGGCTTCGGGGTGTTGATCATATTCGCTTACAGCCTGTAAGAGTAAGGGTTTAGCTTTGTCAATCCTCCCTAAACTTAGCCATGCCTGGCCCAGATTATTGTTTACAATTGAGCTCTGAGGATTCTTACTTTTTAGGTATTCAAGAATCGGAATGCTTTTATCTGCATATCCGGCCATTGTAATGACAGATGCCAGATTGCTCAATAAAAGTTCATCCTTCAGATCAGCAATGGCTGCTTTCAGCATCAGGTAAGATGAGGCTTCCTGCTGCCCTGTCAGCCAGAGCATGTATCCTGCTCCTTTGGTTTCTTTTCCTTTGTTCAGGTGTGGGAGGACTTGTTCCCTTGCCTTGTCACTCAAGGCCTGATCGGCTCCATTGTCAAAGGCTTTCAAATAATTTAGAAGTTCGGATTCACTCGGGGGTGTTGGCTTTATCCCTGCAACAACCTTCAGATCAGGTTCAGGAATGGTTCTCATATCGACGTCAGGACCTGCCTTATCCGCCATCCGCTGTATATTTTCAGGATCGTGCCCCAGATTGCGGATCATTTTCTCCATCATTTTATCTGGATCATCCTCATCTTCGTCAAATTTTACTTCCTCGGGGTCAATCTCGCCTTTCCCTTCTTCACTTTCGGACTGTTTTTCTTTTGAATTATTATTTTTTTCTCCAGAACCTTTCGGTCCAAGTACTGCAGGAATTGTTTTCTCCTTCAGTTTTGAGCCCAATCCCTTTAGCGGTGCTTGTTTTCCATCCTTATGCTGTCCCTGGGCATGGAGCGTAAACATAAAGGTGGCCAAAATGATGAAAAACATTTTCAAGGAATGTGAAATCACGTGTGTTTTCATAGTGGATTCAATTTAAGAGCGATATTATTTAGGTGTTTGACTGACATTATTTTAGGGAACTATTGTACTGATACACCGGCAGGAGTAGCCTTGAAATAGCAGTAAAGAAAAATCAGATTTTTCATATCATGGAAGTTTGAATAGGATCAAGAATAATTATTGAGGAAAGCTAATCGATCTCAACATAACCCGATATCCTGTAAAAAGGGGATTTTAGTAAATACCCTACCTGCTTTGGAATAATATTTCCCAACTCGAAAACCATTTGTCTAAAAAAATCCTGCTTTTAAGGGATAGTAAGGTGGGGGATAATTGGGGATAATTGGGAAACCAAAAACCCATCCCTTATGAAAAACCTTTCAATTGCCTGCCTGATTCTGGTACTCACCGGAAATCTTTCCGCCCAGAGTAAATTCGGAATCCTTACCTACCAAATTCCTGACCATTGGGAAGTTGCCCAGGTTGCCGACAATCTTGTCCTATTTAATCCATCCAGCCCAGAATGTAGGATAGCTTTATTACCTACAACTTCAAGCATCATTGACACAGAAGATGAATTCCTTGAATTACGGAGTCAAAAAATTAACGAACTAGGCTTCCAGAATCACCCCTCTAACCCGATTGAGAAAATTGAGGAAGAAGGGTGGATTATCTTGAGAACTGCAATGGAAAATTACAATCCTCGATACATTTTGAGATTAATGGTGACACTTTCCAATTCAAATGAGACTACTGGAGTAATTTTCGAAGCGAACTCTCTAGCTTGTTATGATGAAATTATGCAAATATTGGGAATGTTAGGCATCGAACCAACACCCATACCAGTACCTGCAGTCCAAGACCCAAAAAAGCCGCAGTCTAAAGGAAAAGCCCAACCTATGAAGGATCTCCGTGGGGTAGCTGATCCACAAAAGGGTAAAGGAAAGGGCAAAAATTAAGTCGGATAATATTACTTCAATCCTGTTCTCTCCTATGGGGAACAGGATTTTTTTTTATGGCTTTAAAAAAACACCTGCCAGGTTTTGAAAACCTGGCAGGTGTTATCACTTCAAGAAAATGATTGAATTTTTAAAGTATTATAGGTTTTTACCCGGATTCCATAAGTAAAATATGACTTGAGAAAATGTATAACGATTAGATTGAAAAAGTGTCCCTGAAGCAATCTAAAATTTCTATTACTTGATTTTCACAAGGGTATATTCCCCTCCTGACCGATCATTTAGGTAAAGCAATCGCCCATCTCTCACCGCTTGGAAATGGGCATCAAACTGTTGGGTTTTGCCTTGGTATCGATTCGTCATTGTGATGTTCCAATTGGTGGTCGTAGCGTTTCCTTTGTATTCCTGTTGAAAGGCATTCATCGCTCCAACTGCTCCTGTTGCACCATTGTGGATGCTGGTATAGGAGTTTCCAGAAAAGGAAAAGGTCGCACTTGAAGCCGCAAACGTGGCTCCGGCATACGCTCCTGTCACAGAGTTATACCATTGGGCCATCTGACTGCCGCCACTTTGCCAGGTGCCATTCAGGTCATTGGGACCAATTGCAAATTTGTTGTACCTGCTCATCTTTTCAAGGTCGGAGTCCCAATTGTGAGCCGCTTTAGGGAAGTTCTGCCTGTGGCCTTCCTCGATAGCAGAATTGGCAACTGTCAGCATAGCCGAATTGGGTGCGACGGTGAGAAACATTCCAATAAATCGACGTTGACCTGTTTGGGGATCAACTCCCCAACCTTCCACATATTTGGGCTGCATAGAACTGACAAACTCCGCTCCGTCCTGATAGGATTTGGAGCTTGTTTTGAAAAGAGGGGCAATGTGATTGTCCCAGTAAAAATCACGATCCCTTACCCCTGTGCCGTCAAAATTTTCACTCTGATATGGAAGTACAAAAAACAGGTAGACTTTCGTCTCACCTTTTTGAACCAACACCCAATCCGGCTGAATGCTGGCAACCCATCCATCATCAAAGTTTGAAGTTGTATAATTGAACCCTGAACTTTGCGAAGCCGCAGGCTGATTTTCCGGTTCTGATTTTGAACCCGTTGTTTGATTCTTGAACGGAGGTGCAGTTTGCTGAGGTTTGTTCTCCTGGGTTTTAATTGCCTGGCCTCCACCAAAATCCAGCGAACTTGCAAAATCTTCGAAAACGGTCTCGTACTTTGTTGTATTCGTGATAAAGACAAAACTCATTTTTGTTTTTGATTTCACCTGTGTTAATAATAGTGCCGCATGGTTTTCATTTTGAAATTTAAAAGGAGCAACCCCTATTTTCGAAACCCAGCCGTCCTTATAATCCGATACGCCGGTATTAGTAAAATTCTCAGGACTATAGTTCAGTTGTACAAGCTCTTTCCATTCAATGTCGAAGTCAGAATTAACATTTCCTGAACCCGGCAGACTTTTGAAAATGATAATCCGTGCGTATTCTTTTGATGTAATATCCGATAAGGTATAGGCAACAAAACTATTCCCGGTATCCTTTGTCCAATCGGCAGGAGCATTGTACGATACAATGTCAAATCTGGGGGTATCCTGTCCGTATCCCATTATTGATGTAAATACAAGAAATAAAGTTGTCAAGATTTTAATGTGCTTCTTCATTATTTAAAAGATAAAATGATGGAACTTTAGATTTACTTTTTATTGTCAGACGGATTATTGAGTTTGTCTTTTACACACCGGCACGAATAGCCGTTGTTGGCTACGGTATAAATTCTTCCCACGGCATTGGTATTGTAGTGAACATGGTGGTTCCAGAGGTACAGCAGTCCATAACGGTCATCATAAACCGTTGAAGTCCAGAAATTTCCGTATTGGTTCAGCGTGGAATACTCGCCATTATCTAGCCTGGCACCTGCCGGTAAAATGGAAAAACCACTTGAATTATCACTTGAAAAAGACGATGGTTTCCAATCATTTGTCGTTTTCAGTTTATTGGCAATATTGCCTCTTTCACCGGTCCGCTCAAGTTCAGATTCGGAAATGCCATATATTTGTTCCAATTCTTTCCAGTCGGAATCTGTTGCAACGTGCCAGCCTTTGGGACAAAGTTTTCCTGATGCGGCTGCATGACCATTGTACAGCAAACCGTATTTTTTAATGTTACCGGGTTTATCATCGTAAACAGCATACGCTCCATGTTTGGCTTTCTCCCAATCCTGCGCATTCAGGCCTGTTGTAATTTTTGTTGTGTCATTGTACTGGGTTGTGCGCAGGTTTTCTTTCATCCAAAATTGTTTGCCGATTTGTAAAACTGCGTATCGGTTACCGTCGAGATCATGTACAAACATCTGGCCTTCGTTTTCCTGGGTTTTCTGTGGCAAAGCTCCGGTTTGCCTGCCTGCCAGCGGAGGAATATACGCCGGGTATTTTCCCGCCGAATTATTATTATTAGCCTGTCCGGAATTTGTACCGGCCCCCAAAACTGGCTGGGTTGTATTTCCCGGGATTATTTTACCCATATTTCCCTTGCCAATGTAGAGCGCTGTTTCTTTGTTTTCCTGCGAAACATAAACAAGCCAGTTGCTATTGTCCTTAGTAAACCAGAGCAACTTGTTATCACCTTTATCATCCGTATTCCCATAGCCGTTTGCAGTAAGTTGTACTCTGATATTTTCAAGGTTAAAACCTGAAGCAGCAGGTATTGAATATACTTCTACAGGAGTAATCTCGCTTTTTTTATATTCGGTTGACATTGACAGGAACGAATCTGATGCTGCCACCGATAGCAATCGTTTATCCTGTTTGCTGCCTTCAGGAAGCTGGATACCCAGCATTTGTGTCTGCAATGCCGGAACAACATTTTTTTGAGCGAAAAGCATTGCCGGGGATCCGAAAATGATGAGCAGATAAAATAACTTTTTCACAACCATACTATAATTTGTTTTTTGAATACCCCATGTGTCAGAAATTGTTCCATGGCGTCCCCGATTCCTCATCCCAGCCGTTTTTGCTTGAAACCGATTGCTCTCCCTTTTACTCACGATCCAGGTAAAGACTGATTTACAAACAACTGTCGTTTCTCCAAGTGAGTGTAATCCGGGTTCCTCCGGGAATGGCTTTCAGAATATTCCATTTATATACCAGTTCGGTGTGAATACCAAACATTTTTGCCTTGGCAAATCCGAAGCTTTTTGTATCATCCAGGTTTTCCCTATCAATTGAAAAATTTGCTGATTTTCCACCTTCAATTTCCAACCGATAGGTTCTTTCTCCTTTTAACGGCAATGATATTTGCTTCCACCAATCAACTAATTTTCCATGCCTGTTTATTCCCGGAGCCAGTTTCACTTCAATCATGTTTCTGTCAATTGCGTCATACTCAATTCTGAAATCAATTTCATCACAATCATCGCCTGTTTCCAGTGTTCCTTCTACCGTGTTATTGGGAAATGGATAAAAAATGGATGCATATTGCTTATCAGTGGGAGATAGATTGACATTGAAAGGATAACCATGATAATCCATTGTTAACCGTGGATCAATCGGGTAATGCATAATTGAATATTCATCGTAATGGGAGTAATTTGTGAGGGTTTGACTGTATTTGAACATTACATTTTGGTCAACCATGTCTTTGCTCCAGAAATTTGGCGCCTGGGCGTAATATTGATAGACCAGATTCTTTTTCCATTTGATGTCTGAGGCAGGCCCGTTGTGCTCATGAACGAAGCCCAAAGCATGACCAAATTCATGAAGGATAACCCGTTGGTTGGCATCGGCATCATTTCCAAGCCATCCAATATTCATTGTTTTTGCATCTGAAGCCACCTGCAGGGCATCCCGCCCTATGCATGACCATGATGATCCGGATTCCATACCGATGCGAATCTGTGCTTCACTTGTTTTTTCAGTAAACTCAAAATTTATATTTGCATAATTCTCCCATATATCTGCATATTTCTTCACAGTATCCTTAAGTGATTCCTGCTTACCGTTAAAATCAATTATGCTATATTTTATGACTTCTCCCGGCGTCCACATTTTTTCAGAATATGCAGTAAGGCCCTGCTGCTGAACAGCTACGTTACTAACCGTACCATCGGGATTGATTTTGTAGAATTTATTGGCATTGACCTGTTCCCGTGATGGGAGCGGAATGTTGGCCTGAGGCAAAACATCCACACACATTTGTATGTTACCCAGATCTTCTTTTAGGTTATTTGAGGTGGTGATTTCTTTATTTGCAAACTCAGCAATTTTAGGAACATTTTTTTCAAAAACCGGACTTTCCTTTTGAACAATGACAGTGTCTTTCAAACACCTGCAGGAATAACCATTGTTTTTGGTTACATAGTTTCTACCAAATTCAGGAGTATTATAATAAAAGTGTCGATACCATAAATAATTGTTAGTTGTTTCATAGGGTGTTGACGTCCAGATTCCGGCAAACTGACCAGCTACCATAAAATCACCATAATCGTTTCGGGTTCCGGCAGGGACTACTGAAAAGCCGGATGTGTTCTCCATGGACATCGTATTGTCTTTCCAGTATTCGCCAAATTTCACAAGTCCTGCCAGCGTGCTGCGGCCACCGGTACGGTTTATTTCATCTTTACCGATGCCCAGAAATGTTTCCAGCTCCTTCCATTCTTCATCGGTAGGAATATGCCATCCTTCAGGGCAGAGTTTCCCGGTTGACGCAGCATAACCATTGTACAGTAATCCGAAAGAATCCGCATTTTTTGAAAGGTTTTCAAAATAGGAATACGCTCCTTTTGTGGTTTGTTTCCATTCACTGGCATCCAAATCAGTCAAAATTGCTGTTTTGTCTCTGTATTGCGTTGTTCTCAGGTTTTGCTGAAACCAGTATTGTTTGCCAATTTTTACAACAGTGTATTTATTGTTGTCCAGGTCATAAACGGGAGCAAGGTTAATATCAATTAAAGTCCCCGTTGTCAAGGTCCTTTCTGCAACTTGGTACGGAATTAGCGTTTCATCCTTTTTCTTCTCTTCGGTCTGCGAAAAACCAGAGCATGAAAAACCGACAAATACGGAAATCCATACAGTAATAAATTTTGTTTTCATACATGTTTAAAGATGATTGTTGAAAATCAAATACTTTTTTACTTTAAACTCACTCAAAACTAATTTTAATAGAAGGCCTTTCCTATCCTGTAAAAGCAGGATATTTTAATCTCTCAAAAAAATATCCTTTAAAAAAGGGATAAGATAGAAAGGTAAAATACGGTAGGTTTGATGAAAATAAAGAAATGCCTTTTTGAGAAATAATTGAATAATTGAAGTAGATTATTGAGGCTTTGAGATTTCTTTGGATACCTACTATGATAAGATTGTGTTTGATGATGAGCTGTCTTTTTTCCCTATCTGTTTTTGGGCAGAGTGTTATGGACTTGGATAGCTTGCTAGGACTTTTACCCAAGGCCAAGGAAGAAATATCCACGGTAGACTTATATATCCACATCGGTCAACAATACGAGAATACCGAACCTGAACTGGCTAAAAGCTATTATCGAAAGGCATTGAATCTCAGTAAAAAGATCGGCTACCAAACCGGTGAAATCAAATTTGCACACAATTACACCTACGTGCTCAATGTGCAAGGGGATTTTGATTCCTCCCTTTATTACAACCTGAAGGCAGTTGAGCTGTCCCGCGAGATCAAGGATTCCGTAAATCTGGCGAAAGCCATGCTCAATACAGGTTCTGTATATCGTTACCTTTCCGACTATGAAACTGCCTCAGAGTATTTTCAGCAAGGAAAGCTGATTTTCGAGAAAATCGGGGACAATGGCATGAAAGGCTTTATCCTAAACGTTCTGCAAGTAATGTATTCTGATTTGAAACTGCACAACCGGGCAATAGAAGTTGGATTGGAAGCGCTGGATTTTTATGAAAAAGCAGGGGACCAACGTATGCTTGGCACGGTGATGAATAATCTAGGACTTTCATATTCCAAATTAGGAAAAACATCCGACGCTATTCCTTTATACCAACGAGTCTTGGAGATCGGAAAAACCACCAAAGATTTTAATATGCAGGGAACCGCATTACTGAATCTTGGGGATTCCTATGGAATTTCGGATAACTATTTAAGAATGGAGCATTCCTATTCCCAAGCCTTGGAGATATTTCAGGAACTTGAATCAGAAGAAGGGGAAATCATTGCACTGAGAGGCTTGAGTATTGTTCGAATTTACCAAAAAGACCCTGTAACTGCTTTGGAATTGGCTAAAAAATCAGTGGATTTGGCCTTGGAAAAAAAATACCCACTGGAACGGCAGAAATCCCTAGTGCAACTTTCGAATGTGTATTTTACCCTTCAGGATATACCTAATGGCAGAAAAGTGATGAAGGAATCAGAGATTTTGGCAGATTGGCTGATCAACGAGAATGTGCAAAGCAAAACCCTTGAAATCGAGAAGAAGTACGAGGTCGAAAAGCAGCGAAACCAAATCTTGAAACTGGAAGCGGAAAATGCAACTCAGCTAGCCATCAATCAACAAAGGAGAATGATCATTTGGATATTGATCATATTGGCAGCTTCGCTTACTGCTATTGGATTATTGATTCAGAGAAAAAACCAACACAAGCAACGACTTCAACTTCAAAGAATCAAGAAACTTGAAACCGAAAAGCTATTAGAAGCAACCGAGGCAGTGCTGAAAGGCGAAGAACAAGAACGAAGCAGATTGGCCAAAGACCTCCATGATGGATTGGGAGGGCTGCTTTCCGGAATTAAATTTTCATTCCAAACCATGAAAGGTAACCTGATTTTGACCCCTGAAAATGCTCGCCTCTTCGAAAGGAGCTTGGACATGTTGGACTCCTCCATTATGGAAATGAGGAGGGTAGCTCACAACCTGATGCCTGAAAATCTGATCAAATTTGGATTGGATGCCGCATTGAGGGATTTTTGTGAGGATATCCACCAGAGTGGAGTGGTTCAGCTTCGATACATCTCCATCGGACTCAAAGGTGAGGAAATCGATCAGACCACAGCGATTTCATTGTATCGGATCATTCAGGAACTGGTCAATAACATTCTGAAACATGCCGAGGCCAAAAAGGCTTTGGTCCAACTGACCAAAAATGGGAATCTGATACTTTTAGATGTGGAGGATGACGGCCAAGGATTTGAACATTCCAAAATGCTCCTTAGCAACGGAATCGGCTGGGCAAATATCAAAAGCCGATTGGAATACCTCAATGCAAAATTTACTTTAGATTCCACTCCAGGAAAAGGTAGCAGCATTCATATAGAAGTAGAATTACCATGAAATCGAGCATGACCGAAAGCATCAAAAAGAGATATGATTAAAAGCCATGCGAGACAGGCTATGTGTCCTTAAAAAAACAATTATAAACACATGAAAACCAAACTCTTTATCGTGGACGACCATTACATGGTCATTGAAGGAATACGATCCCTACTACAGCAGGAGGAGGACATCGAATGGATGGGACATGCCACCAATGGAGAATCCTGTATGGCTTTTCTTCAAAACCATGAACCTGAAGTTATCCTGATGGATATCAGCATGCCGGGGATGTCTGGAATAGAACTTTGCAAAATGATAAAAAATAAATACCCGGGAATCCGGATTTTAGGATTGAGCACCTTTAACCAAAGGAGTTTTGTGGAAAAAATGATCGAAAACGGTGCAAGTGGATATGTCTTGAAAAATGCCAATAGGGAAGAACTGTTGAAGGCGATTCAGGCAGCCAAATCCTTCAAATCTTATCTGAGTTTTGATGCAGCTCAATCATTGAGAAACCCATTGGACAAAGAATCCCCCGTACTGACAAGAAGGGAAAAAGATGTTTTGGAATTGATCGCAGTGGGAATGACCAATCAGGAAATTGCCGATAAACTATTTATTAGCCCTACCACAGTGGATACACATAGAAAAAACCTGATGCTGAAATTTGACGCGAAAAATGTGGCCGCACTGATCAATCTGGCAAGTAAGGGAGGTTTTCTTTAAATCCTTGAAAGGAAATAAAACATGCCTAAAAATGGTATAAGACTAAATTAAGCAGACATTGATGCCATTATATGCTAGGTTAATGACGGCGGATTGAAAAATTGATATTTGTGTTTTTCCTTAATTAAACAATGGACTGATATAGTGGTAATCAACCATATCCAACTAACTTTATTTAGGCACTATATTCACCGATCCTCAGGACGGGGTATGTATACCCCAGATTCTTCAGGACAAGCTTTATCTATAGTTTCTTAACTCTCACCTTTCGCATCTATATTCTCCCATTTCCAATTTTTCCCTACCTTAGAATCATGGATTTATTTAATCAAACATTAACCAAAAATTGGTTACCCAAGGATGGTATTGTCAATTATTACGGCAAAATCTTCAGTCCACAAGAGGCTGATAAATACTATGAAGCCCTGCTTCACAGCATCGAATGGAAAAATGATGAGGCTAATATTTTTGGAAAGAAAATCATCACCAAAAGAAAAGTTGCCTGGTACGGTGACCAAGCATATGAATACACCTATTCCCGTGCAACCAAATACGCACTTCCCTGGACCAAAGAACTGTTAGAACTCAAAAAAGCAATCGAAAAGGAAACAGGAGAGACATTTAATTCTTGCCTTCTGAACCTTTATCATACCGGCGAAGAAGGAATGGCCTGGCACAGTGACGCAGAAACAGACCTGAAAAAAGATGGGGCAATTGGATCTGTCAGCTTTGGGGCGGAGCGGAAATTTGCCTTTAAACATAAGGAGACAAAAGAAAAAGTCGAATTGATTTTGGAACATGGAAGCTTGCTAGTAATGGCAGGCAAGACGCAGACCCATTGGCTTCACCGCCTTCCTCCCACCAAACTCGTCAAGAGACCAAGGGTGAATTTGACTTTTCGGACGATAATGGAATAAAGAGATAAAACATTATCGGTCAGGGATTCCATATGATGAGAATATCATGTGGCACTTAGAAGTGGCATTTATCCCTGCAACTCCCCATTTTCATCAACTTCAAATATCCAGACATAATCTTTACAATCGTTGGACACATTGGGTGTACTACAAGTTTGTTGGGTACCTTCAATCACATATCCGTTATCCTCAGGTAGTTTGGAAATGCTTTTTCCATACTCATTGAAAAATCCTCCATAAGTCTTTTGCCAAGCAAGTTCCCCACTTGAATCAATCTTCAACAGTAGCACATCATAGTTCCCTGCGCCAAATGAACTGGTAGAACCAACCACCAAGCAGCCACCATCTTCCGTGGAAATAACCTTTCCTGCCCGGTCATAGCTGCTACCTCCAAATGTATGCTGCCAGAGAATTTCTCCATCCTTGTCTTTCTTGGTTACTTCGATGTCACAGACTGTATCTGTTCCGCAGTTGATGGTGGCTACGAAGAATGGGTTGTCATTGGGCGAATACACTGCATTTGATTTGGCAGGAAGCCATAAATAAAGGAGTAGAGCAATAATGGGCAATATGGTAAATCCTATGGCTTTTTTAACTGAAGTATTACCGAAGAATGAAATGAGCGTAGTCATAAGAAATTTTGATAAATTGAAGTGGAAAGGTTTCTTTTTATGTGAATTCAAATCTTCCAAATCAACCTCTAAGGCCTTGCTTAGCATTTTCAGTGAATAGACACTTGGATTGACTTCCTTGTTTTCTATTCGCTGCATGGTACGGATCGATAGACCACTTAGCTCAGCAAGTTCAACTTGAGTAAGGCCTTTTTCTTTCCGCAAGGATTTGATTTTTTCTCCTAAATTCACTTTTCAAATATCAATCTAACCAAATAAAAAATTAACGTCAGACACACGTCATGTTTACGTCATCTTAACAATTTCATTTATTGCAATGTTTAATCGGCCTTTTCCCAGTAACAAAATCTTTAAACCTACCCATCGCCACTTCCAAAGCCTGATGACTGAGACTGGTTATCACTATGCGGTAAAATCCCTTTTTTCGATGTCCAAATCCTGCCCCTGGGGTGAAAAGAATACCGGTCTTTTCAAAAATCTCCTTCCATAAGCCGTGTTGTCCCTGATCTGAATCTTCTTCCAAAAATTCCGACATATCCATCCATACGAACAGACTTCCATAGGAGGGATTATAGGGAATACGAAGTTCCTTCAAGCAACTCACTACTATCAAATAGGATTTAGTCAAAGCCTTTTGGTTGGCAGCAATATACATATCCATAAAATCAAGATCCTTCAAAACCTCCTGCATTATCCATTGGGTAAAATTGGAAACAGAGTGGGAAAGTCCTGCATTTCTGTAGCCATTGATCAGGTGTTCATTGTAAGAATGGAGCAACCCAATCCGAAAGCCTGAGATGCCCAAGTCTTTGGAAAATAAATACCAAAAATGGAGGAAAGGGTTTTTCTTTTCGGCCATCAATTGCCCAAAGGACATAAACCGTATGGGGTTAGGGTAATCGGATTTGATTTCAGGATGATTTTAGAGCTTTAGTGATGGATTGAATTTTTTCCTGAAGCATTTCCCAACAAAGGTGATTTTCCGCCACATTCATCAGAAAAGCTCCCTTGGGGTTTTCAAATGCATCAAATTGATTTTCTTTGGCTTGGTTATAAATCTCCAGGCCAACCCTTATTGGTTTTTTGGCAGCCTGGAAACCCCGTTGGGATAAATGTCCTTTCATATTCATTCTCTATTTTTTTATGTAGGAAATTAAATTTAAGAATTAAGTTTAATTTCCCGCTGAAAGAAATAATCGCACAGGAAAAAGGATCATTTTTCACCTGACAAAATAACCCTCCTGTAAGAAACCAGTGGGATATTTCCATTGTCCTTGATTTCCAGTATCAAGTGGATTTCATTGTCGCCAATGTCAGCAGGCACTTTCAACTCCAAAACAGGTTCATCATTCCCCTCGATTTTCATTTCATTTGGATAGGTCCCGGCTTCTTTGTAATAAAACCAACAATAGGATAATTCATCACCATCAGGGTCATAGGAACCTGAAGCGTCCAACTTGACCACAGCACCTGGTTTTTTTTGAATCCGGATGATTTCATTGCTTTTATTGCCATTGAGGACAGCAATGGGTTCATGGTTCACCTCATCGGGATTTTTGATGGAATATTGAAGTCGGTTCATAAAACTGTTTTTCACCTCAGGTATCCACCTTTCCAAATGCTGATTGTCCACATCGCAGGTATGATAATATCCCTGGGGAAAGTCCTCGCCCATTGGCCTGAACATGCTTCCCCAACTGCCTTGGGTGGGTTCCAGTGGATCATTCAGACCCCGCACTGCACTCAATAGATATAAAAAAGCAGGAGTGTCCCCCTCTCCCCCATGGTCATAAATCTCCGACATGGGGCCGTGGCCATTGACTTCGGATTGCTGCATTACCTTGATGTATTTCCAAAAATGACCCCCATCATGGAGCAGCCATGCAGGAGAAACCCTATCCCCTTCGAATGTAGAAGTCACCGTACCCATGTTGGTGCATTTCAATGCCTGTACTTTATCCAGATCAATCAAATAATCAAAAGTAATGTCCTGTAAAAGGATTCCGAAAATATGGAGCTTTTCCAACAGTTTTTGGAATTTCTCTTCTGAATGATTCTCCTTATAGCGGTAAAGCGCCTGGACAAAAGTAATCGGCACTCCCCACATCTGCACAAAAATCGGTCTGTCATCCTCTTTATCAAAAATCTCCTGAAGATATTCACTTCCCTCAGAATCCTTGGATTCTCCATTTGGGTTGAGACCCTCCCCGATCCAATCATGGAAGTGTATGTCACCCCAACTGCTTTCCACATACCTTCCGGCGATTTCCTGGGCAAACTTTTTTTCATTAGTCAACCAAATGATGGGCAATGCACCCCTACCTTTTTTGGTCAGGTTTTTAAGTGTGGAATATGTCGGGAATTCCGGATGGTGCTTACGAAGCTGCTGAAACTCCTCACTATAGGCATCTAAGATATTGTTGACTTTTTGCCAAGGTCCATCCTGATCGTAATTGAAATCAGGAAGCTGTTGGGTGACAATGATAGCTTCCGTGTCAAAATAATGTGAATAATAAAGATATCTGATCAAAGAATTTCCATCATCATGGGTCATGTCTGTCATGATCACTACCCGCGGTTTTTCTTGGGCGTGAAGGTTTCCTGTAGCTGAAATGAAGAAAAATGGAATAAGGAGGAGTTGTAGGATGGTTTTCATGTTACTGGATTGATAAAGTTATCTGGTTTAAGATAGTGGTTTTTCCTAATATTTTTTGGAAAGGGAAAAAATATCGATTGACAATACCGGAAAAAAAGGCTACATCATTGCTTAAAACAGCTTTTTTATGGAGCAGTAGAGGGCAGGCCTAGGTTGTATTGAAGCACTTTTCATCAAAATGATAAAGCGGACGGACAAAGCTGTTTTAGTTTTTCAAAATCTTCTAAAAGAGCTTTTACAAGTTTGTAAAATCAATCTCATAACCCTAAAATTAAACACCATTTTGAACAGTAAAAAGGCTGACCTACCTTTGGTTGTAAATCCAATTTTAAAAAAAATATGTTCGAAGGCCCCAACTATCCCAAAACCCTTGATGAATCACTTTTTGATGATTGGCTGGAAAAAGGACGTGCAAGCAAAATCCCTTATGCCTACCTAATGGTGATCTGGGATGAATTGGATGGTTTATACATTCCTGTATATGTCGAGGAGCGAATTGACCTTCAAAAGTATGCACGCTATGGTCAGGCGCCAGACCATCAGCTATTGGTGGCTGCTTATGACCTGTATTCTGAGACGAGGGTGATTTAGAGGATGATGGTCACATGCTTACTGTTTTGGTGTGTAAAATATTCATTTTTCGGTTTATATTGGGTTATATTATAAATTACAAATCCAGTCTCCGTCATAAAGTTTTAACATAAAAAAATCATGATTTCAAAGCATTTAATCCCTAAGAAATTTATTGCCTTGATTTACATATTTGTATTTGCATTATATAATTCTTTTGCCCAAAAACCCCATATCATTTTGATTGTAACAGACCAGCAGTGCTATGATGCAGTAGGTTATATTGAAGGTTCGAATATCATTACTCCAAACCTTAATCAATTGGCAGAGGAAGGGGTTTATTTTACCAATGCCTATTCTTCCACTCCAAGTTGTACTCCTGCTAGGGCAGCACTGCTGACAGGAATGTCACCTTGGGGTCATGGCATGCTTGGATATGCTAAAGTTGCACGGCAGTATCCATTTGAAATGCCCAAAATGCTAAGTGACCAAGGTTATTATACCTATGGTATAGGCAAAATGCATTGGTCTCCTCAGAAGACTTTACATGGATTTCATGGAACTTTGGTCGATGAAAGTGGTAGAATAGAATCAGATGGCTTTATCAGTGATTACCGAACTTGGTTTAAACTTAAAGCTCCAGGGCAAGATCCAGATGAAACAGGAATCTTGTGGAATGAACATAATGCAAAAACGTATCAATTAGAGGAACATTTGCATCCTGACCATTGGAAATCAGAGATGGCAGTAGAATTTTTGGGAAACTACGATTTGGATAATCCCTTGT
>NZ_JBGTCA010000534.1:0-27375 GCF_041749095.1 Aquiflexum sp.
AATCTCTTCAAAAACCAAACCTGAATAAAATCCTTGATCTTCACGCATCAAGCCCAAAGGTGCGGGCAAAAGAATACTTTTTTTATTTCCTTCCTCCATACTGAAAACTTCATAAATGAGTCCTGAAGAATCGGGTTCCAGGTGAAACCTTGCCGAAAGATTTCCATTAGGCGACACAATTTCCCAATCCTTTTCAGCAGGAAGTTGTTGGCAGCAATAGAAAATGGGAATTAAACACAACAATGTAAAATTGATCGAAGGAGAGGATATTTTCATGATTAACTATGTGGTTTAATATTAAGGTTTGGATAAGTATAGCTTATCAATGATAGCAAAAAAGCGGATTTGGACAACAATGGCAAGGAAGATTTGATCTTTGGTTCTTTGATGCTCCAACCCGCCCAATCAGAAGACTATTTTGGTGCCCCTTGGGTTCCTTTTGTCATTTTAAGGAACCTTGATTGATAGCCCTGTATTTTCAAATTTCAAATCCAAGTTACGGATACACTTTTGTTTTTGTAAATCTTAAGGCTTTTTGTTTTTAGAGGAATTGCCAAATCCTACCTAGTGTTATGTTTGGTACAAGCGTAAAGAACGACAGTGCAACAAGAAACAGACGACTAAAAAACGAGAAAAAGACCAACAATAACAGTAATTTAGCGAACCAATAAAAAAAGAGAATTTTAAATGAGTGAAGACCAAAAACGAGTATTAGAAAAAGGGATGGTCGCTTCTCATAGGTTTCCTTTATATCAACCAAAGCTCGGTTTGTTAAACCTTGATTATATCCTTTTATTCTTCCTAACACCAAGAGGTAAAACATACCTTGAATTAGCTTCACCAGGTGGAGCGGGAAGAAATAAAACACTTGGTCAGTCAGAATTTGAGAAATTGAAGATTTCTCTGCCATCAATTAAAGAGCAAGTAAAAATTGTCTCATTTCTAAATGAAATAAGCAAACAAATTGCTTTGGTAAATGAGCAATTAGAAGAAACCCGAACCTTTAAAAAGGCATTGTTAAGTATAATATTTTGCTAAATGAAAGATAACCTACAAATAATACCCACTGATTTATGCTCTGTTTATTTGGAGCAAATCCCTACGGGTTTACAAACAGCATTTGATGCCTTGCAGGATGCAGAAATTTCTACAGATACTTTTAGTTTTTATACTTCGGTGTCGTCTGTTTATAGTAGCAAAATTGAAGGAGAAGACATTGAGTTGGACAGCTACATCAAGCATAAAAAATTTGGTATTGAATTTTTGCCAGATTACACCAAAAAAATTGATGACTTGTACAACGCTTACACGTTTGCAAAAACCAATGAAATCAATGAAAAAAATATGGCAGAAGCACACAAGCTACCAAGCAAACATATAGTTGCTAAAAACCGACAGGGAAAACTACGGACACAAAATATGTATGTATCTACACCAGATGGACGTATTGAGTATGTAGCCGCATCACCTTTTGAAGTGGAAACAGAGATGAAAAAGTTTTATGCCGATTTGGCAATATTGCTAAAAACAGAGATGACTATTGAAGAAGTATTTTTTTACGCTTCATTGATTCATTTGGTATTTGTAAAAATTCATCCGTGGAATGACGGAAATGGGCGGAGTGCAAGATTATATGAAAAATGGTTTTTAGCACAAAAATTAGGAGAGAAAGCTTGGTTTTTACAAAGCGAAAAGATGTATTATAACCAACACCAAACGTATTACTACAACATTCGCTTGTTAGGTTTGGAATACCAAGAATTAAATTACAATCAGGCATTGCCATTCTTGCTAATGCTACCAAATGCAGTATTCAATGGCTAAACAATACGAACAAATATTAGAAGAACAATTAATTGCCCAGTTACAAATATTGGTTTACGGATATATTACACTCAACAATGAAGCAGCTTTGTCGGGCACCTCAAAAACCAATTAGAAAAACATAACAATATTTCTCTTAAGACAGTTTTGTGCTTCGAAATCCGCTTCTTTGCCATGCGCCAAAACGTTAACCCTAACAAGTCGGTTAAAGGTTATCACCATTGCACAAAGATTCAAGTTATCCCTCTTTGTTTCCTTTCGTCTCCCGAATGAATTGGGACAAGTTTTGCGGGAGAGATTGTCAATTTTACATAGCAATAGATCACACCCTGTATTTCAAATAGACCTTATCCCATGGCTCCCGCATCTGACGTGAAAGCAACTGGTTGGCCAGGAAATTATCTTTTACTTTTTCTTTCACCGGATCCCATTCAAGGTCCTGATTTAGCATCATGGCGATGTTGCCCAAATGCGAGATCGTTATCGAACGGTGGGCAGTTTCTGCCGGTGCGGCCGTTGGCTTACGTGAGATGACACAATCAATAAAGTTACGATAATGATTGTTGCTGGTGTACAGGCGGTCCTTTTCTTCCAGTTTAATGTCCAGGACACTTACCGGGTCGGCGTGGTGTTGTTCACGACTCGCCCACACAGTGCCGGCCTCGCAATGAAAACGCACACCGGATGGTATGTCTATATCTTTACCGATATTGCTGACAATCAATTCTACCCCATTTTCATAGATGGCCTCGAAATAAAATTCCGTAGCCGTATTGTAAACCGGGTGGTCCGACCATTTTGATTTGGGGTTCTGAATCCTTATGGGTCCTGAATCATCAGCACCAATCCCCCACTGGGCAATATCCGGATGGTGGCCGCCCCAATCGGTAACCATACCACCGGAATAATCGAGTATCCAACGGTAATTAACATGTGTCCGGCAAGGCTGGTAAGGCGCTTCAGGGGCCGGTCCAAGCCACATGTCAAAGTTGAAATCTTTAGGTACAGGTTTTATTTCCGTAAGATGGGCGGTTTTGCCAAAATCAGGTGTCCCGCCGGGAAGTCCACAGGTAACCTTCTTTAGCTTACCAATTTTACCACTACGCACCATTTCTACCGCCCAGCGGAAATGTTCACTGCTGCGTTGCTGGCTACCGGTTTGAAAAACCACATTGTGGTGTTTTACCGCATTGCTCATGTCCCGGCCTTCCTGAACAGTTAGGGACATCGGCTTTTGGCAGTAAATGTCTTTTTTGGCAGCAGCAGCCATCATTACAGGGATAGCATGCCAGTGGTCCGGCGTGGCAAGTTCTATTACATCAATATCTTTTCTTTGTAATACTTCCCGGAAGTCTTCATAGCCCACTGTTCCTTTGTATTTTTTACCAAATCTTTCCTGATAGGACTGATCCACCATTTCCATTATAAATTCCCTTCCGGCAACTTTTCCGTCCCAGTAGCCATCGCTTTTTTTATTAACATCACAAATGGCGGTGATCTGAACTCTTTCATCCTGTAAAAATGCCCGGGTGTCATTTCCGCCTTGATTACCGGCACCGATTACCGCCATGGTAATCCTATCGGACGGGGCTATAAAACCATTTTTACCCAAAGCCGATGCAGGAATTATGGTTGGCACTGCAATCATAGCACCCATGGCGGCACTTCCTTTTTTTATAAAATCTCTTCTCGTTGTTTTCATGTGTTTATAATTTGATTTTCAATGGTCACATGGAATCTTCGCATTTAAAATAATCATCCCAGTGTGTGAGGTTCTCCTCATGCTCGATTTCATCATTTCAATTCTCTTAACCATATATTTCGAAAACTAATTTTATTATCGTGGTCCTGCAACATCAAAGGTCCTTTGGTGGCATTCTCCGGCAATTCTTTATTATAGGCTGTGGTAGGCCCTTTTATTTCTACATTGTTCTGAATCAAAACACCGTTGTGAAATACAGTTACCCTGCCGGGTTCTTTTTCTTTACCATCACTATTGTATACCGGTGATTTGAAAACAATATCATATACTTGCCATTCACCCGGTGCACGGGAGGCATTTACCATGGGCGGATGCTGCAAATATATAGCACCGGCCTGCCCGTCCGGATAAGTTTCATTTTTAAAAGAATTTAATATCTGGACTTCATATTTGCCCATCAGGTAAATACCGGAATTACCGTTTTTTTGACCTTCTTTACCTATATCCTCAGTAGGCGTGCGCCATTCAATGTGCAATTGCATGTCGCCAAAATGATCTTTTGTATGGATATTTCCGGTGCCGGGATTTACGGTGAAATGGTCGCCCTCTCCTGTCCATTTGGCGGGACCGCCTGTTACACTTTCAAATTTATCCAAATTTCCTCCATTGAATAAAATCACTGCATCGGAAGGGGCGCTCCATTCATCTCCCGGATCTAAAACTCTCGGCTGGGGCAAATCCTGACTTTGGGCAGTAAATGCCAACAGGATAAGACTCAGCATAAGCAAATTCACTTTGTTTTTCTTTTCCATAGTTTGTTTATTTCCCCTCCTTTTGGGGTTTTCATTTTTTCATTTGATCTTATTTCTTTTGATTTTCAAAAACAACCGGGTTGTCTCCCTCAAAAACCACTAATACTTCCTCCCCTGTCTTAATGGAGCTTATATCATTTCTAGCCCCTGTTACCTTTATATTGCCTTTACCTCCTGATATTCGCAAAGGCAGCTCTTGGGCCCCATTAGGGTTAAGCACAATCCTGAAATGACCATTATCCCAAACCCCATCTACTGATACCCATTTTAAAGTGTGTAATCCTTTAAAAGAAAAACGCCGGTTCTCCCATTGTGGTAAAACGGTGGCAAAGATATCGGCAAATCCCTGCCAATCCTGAACCAGTGCATCGGATAGTGCCTGCTGGTACAGGCCATGGGTGACAAAGTAGTAAGCCGTATGCAGGGTATATCTTTCCCAGAAGGTATATTCATAAAACTGAACCCAGCGTGGATCAGCGTGTGCGGCATATTGAATAGCGTGCAAATCACTGTTCAATCCTTCGGGACTGCCCATACGGCTCGAAGACAAGGCAAAGGCAGCATAAGTCCAGCCCTGGGATATGGGCTTGCGTGCCTCGGATGTGAGGTCGTAACGATTTTCCCAGGCTGTAACAGTTGGTTGGGCCATCCCGCGATCTGCCATAGGTACAAAAGTGATGGCATTGAGCTGAACCGGGTGCTTTTGACTGTTTTTCGCTCGATCATCTCCTTCAAACGTGTTGAAATACCCGTATTGATTGAGCAAAGCATCCCTTTCCAATCCGGCTTGTTTTATTTCTTTGGCTTTCTCTACCAGATCCAGTTCGCCACTTTTCAGGATTTCTGCAGCCAAAAGGTAATTGCGCAAAGTATATTCTGCGCTTAGTGAAGCATCTAGATAGTTTTTTGAGTCTGTTTTCCTGAAATGCTCGTCTTGTGATGTAGCAGTATGATGGAATACATCATAAGTTCCCCGTTCACTTTTGTGCAGTACCTGACTGTAAAAGCGCCAAACCTCCTCCATAATCGGGAAATACTTTTGAAGGAATTCCTGATCATTGGTACGCAGGTAATAATGCCATACCATGGCAGCCACATAAGCGGGATTGTGAATCTGATAAGAATCTGTTCCTACAACTCCCTCCTTTTCAAATTCGTCCCACATGGCAAAAGGAGGCGTCCACGGATAATACCCCCCTTCAAGACCCATTATACGCTGACTGTATTTTTTTACCTCGGGCAGGATATCCAGCCAATACTGCATGGATTTCTCATATCTGTCGAAATGGCCTGTTCGGGTAAGGTTTTCTACCACATAATACACATCCTGTGGAAATGTAAATCCCCAAATATTGGTATTCAGCCCAGTTGGAATAAGTGCCTTTTCGGGGGTTACAGGGAAGTTGCTCAGGTTATAGTAATTGGCGCGGTTCCAAATATGATGAGCCCGGTCTTCGGAAAAATCTATGTATGACCGGTTCCAGTTTTCTTCCCACTCACTTTTATGAGAAGTCAGCAATTCATCATAGGAAAGTGCCGTGATGGATTCACCCGATGATTCGTCCCGGTACACAATAAACCGGATAATATTCTCACCATCCTTGAGATGTATTTTCAGGTTATTTTTAGACAGGGTTATTGTACTTTCATTATTCACCAGTACAGACCAATGGGTATCGACCATATTGGTGGAAGAAACAATATCTGCTCTGTTTTCCTTAATGTCAAAGGCAAGTTTTACAGGCTCAGGAGGCCAACCGATACTGGTCTGTTGTGTTTTGTGGGTTTGGCAGTTTATGGTAATAACCATTTCCTTACCCGGTTCCCTAGATTGTCTGTCAATTTTCATAACAAACAAATTGGGGATGGTTTGATGGGCAAAGGCTGTAACCCGGGTCTGTCCAAACAGACCATAGGAAGTGGTCAACACTCCTGTATAAATATCAAGTTCCTGTCGGTAATTGCGTGTGAGCAAACCTGCAAATAAAATGGAAAAGGTTAAAAGCCGGAAAATACGAGTCATATGATTCTGGTTACTGATAATAAATTATTTATTGATTTTCTTGCTCATCTGGCTGGTTCAAATTTATCAGATAAAGGAAAATCTCGGAAGTGTGCCACGTGTGGGGTGCCGCACAACTGGCATTTGTATAATTGTCATTTACAATCCTGATACCTTCATAATTGGCCTGGCTGGCTCCGATTTCCCAGGTAAGTGGGTAATCAACGGCGGTGATGGGGCTCTGTTTTAGTCCATAAAAATGGTCCCGGGCCCAGCCAATGTAAGGGTAAGAATCATTTCGCCAACCCTCAACAGGTTTGTGAAAATCCTTGTAATCCATCCAGAATAGGGATGAGTACTGGCAATCGATATTCGGGATATCATATGGGTCCGGAAGACCAAGAGCTCTCAAACCATATTTCATCCATTTAGTTTGATAAACCGGCATTTCTGAAAAGTCAGTACGCCCATGCAGGTATAGTTTCCCTTCGTGGGTGCGTTCCCATCGTTTGGCCTCTTCCAGAATTTTTGGAACCAGAGGATGCGAAGCGTCCGTAAATAGGGAGATGAGATACAAGGTTTGACCCAGGTTATCCACTTCATATTCAGGGCCCGCTTTGCTTCTGTTGTTAAAATCGTAAATTTCATCCAGTTCCAAAACCCAATCTTTTATAAGGTCGAGATTACCTGCAATTTCAAGACACATGGCCATCATTGCGGCATCGCGTCGCCAGGGTTTACGGTATACAAAGAAATTTGGCAATGGAAGGCCGTTATCGATGTTAATCAGATTTTCATGATTGAGCACCTTTAACACTTCCGAATAGGGATGTCCTTCAAATGAATCAAGAACGATATGAGTTCCCTCGTTGATGGTCTCCTTTTTTCCATCAAATTCCAAAAACACTCCCTGCTCATTTTCAAAAATGGCGATCCTTTTCCCATCATGCATTGTTAAAAAAACACTGTAATCATTGGGAATGATAATTTCTTCAATTACATCCCACCGGTAAAGGATTTTCTGATCGTGAACAGAGATGAGACTTCCATCCCTGTACAATAGCTTTTCCCTATTACCCATCCCAAATAAAAAAAATGTGGCTTTAGGAAGTTCGTATTCCCCGAATTCTGCCCTTATTTTGGTAAGTTGGCTTCGGTACTTTTCCAGTGATTCCATATTTGGTTCGCGCTGTGTTGGTTTACAGGACCCGGCTATGATAAGGAAAATAAATACTGAAATGAATCTGACTAAAGTTGAAATCATGATATTTGATTTATGATTTATTCGGAATTGAACCAGAGATTCGTACTGCAATCATCAAGTGTTATTTCTCTAACCCAATTATATTTTTTTCACTAAGACCACTCAATCTTCAGCTTTTTGGTTTAGGGCACCGTTAGCCGATGGTAGTACATGCTTGCTAAGCAATTTGGTCGTTTTACAAGTGGCGTAACCATAGTTTTCCTGAATCGAGGTTCAGCTTTGGGAACGCAGTAGCATCAATTTCTTTTTAAGCGGTATACTATCACGTCGTGACTGGGAATTTCCCGCTTCAAAATCTGGGTAGTTGTTCCGATATCTTTTTTTTCAAAAACGTCACGAATCGAATACACACTATCTAAGTAGATCTCATTTCGATCAATGTTCATCGAAAGCTGCATTACTTTTCTTTCCGAAATTGCATTAACTTGAAAGGTATTCCAGTCCATTTCAACAGTTACAGGATGGTTGAAACGGTTGAAAATACAAATTGCCATTTCATTGTTCTGAAGCGGTTTATAGAAAACTTCGAGTTCACCATAATCCTTGATTTTGAATCCCTGCTTACCCAGGACATCCTGATTGATCGCAATCAATTCAGCATTTGTAAGTAAATCACGGGTCGATTTGGTCATGTTGGCAAGGTCGTTCCCTGCAAAAAGTGGGGCAGACAACATACACCATAAGGCAAAATGAGAACGGTTTTCGCTATCCGTAAGGGCGCCGTTGCCTACCTGTAACATATCGGGATCGTTCCAACCACCAGGCCCTGCATATTCTTCAAGTCCTTCCTGCATGTCGAGGTTAATTACGACACCACCCGCCCAGCATTTTCCTTTCTTAGCATCCGGAATGTTCCAATTATTGAGTATATCGCCCGATGTTCTCCACAAATGACCAACGTTGGCCGCCCATTCCCAGGGCTTGTTCAATCCCCATTCGCATAAGCTGAAAACCACGGGTCGACCGGCGGCGGACAAAGCATCGCGCATCAAAGTATAGGATTCAACCGGATTTTGCCCTTCAGAATGGCACCAATCCAATTTCAGGAAATCCACACCAAAACCGGCATATGTAATGGCATCCTGAAATTCGTGTCCCCGACTTCCAGGCCGATTTTGACAGGTTTGCCGCCCGGCACACGAGTAAAGGCCAAATTTCAGGCCCTTAGAATGAATATAATCGGCCAGAGCTTTCATTCCTGAAGGAAATTTCTGCGGATCGGCCACAATGAATCCCTGATCATCACGGTCTATCTGCCAACAATCATCGATTACGATGTATTCATAACCGGCATCTTTCATACCGCTAGAAACCATTGCATCAGCAGCATCACGGATCACCTGTTCATTGACGTCGCAATGAAACTTGTTCCAGCTATTCCAACCCATTGGAGGAGTCATGGCCAGTTCTTCAAATTTCTGCGGAAATCCCTTTATTGAACCGAATAAGACAAAAACTATGAAAAAAGAAATCTTCATGTTGATAAAAAAGCCTCTCAAACTCAGGATACGGTCAAAACAATTATTCATTTTTATGATTTTTATGGTTAATACTGAATTCTTTGAAGCATAATTTAAGAAATTATTTGCCTTTATTTTCTCGAAAATAATTTCATTTTTCGGGACTCTCCCTTGCTGTTGAATATGGTCACTTGAGTGGCATTTTCAGGAATGGGAATCTTTCTGCTGGAATGGGACAAATAGGAAGTACCATGATAGAGTTCATGTGTGGTTTGATGGCCGTTTTCCAATTGAATAACCACTTTGGAATCCAAAGCCTCGGGGCTAAAGACATCCGCAGAACCTGGACTTTTGGTGCTGAATGATTTCAGTTCTCCGTCATTGGAAGCTACCAGGATGATGGACTGATTGTTTTGGGTGTGGATTTTTGCCATTCCTTTGGCATCAGTATCCACAAAAAATCCGGAAAGCGTATGGTGGACAGGGGTGAAATTACCTGCACCATCCCCCAACAAGAGCGCCCCAATTCCTGCATCGTACCAGCCCGACTGAATCTCGGAGGCATAACTGTTGCCGGTCAGGAGCACATCCTGATGGCCATCCCCGTCAAAATCCTGTACCACTGTACCGAAAATAGGAGAAATCTGGACTTCTACGGGCAAGGGCTTCAAGATGAATTTTCCATTGCCCTGATTTTCCAGAAAAGCCGATTCCAAAAATGCCGCTTTGAGTTGGTAGGCATAACGCCTTTCTTCTTTGCTAAGGACTTTTTCAATATCGCTTTGGCCATAGAGTTCATATTTCGGTAACCTCCTTTTCATAGAGGGGATCTGACTGATGAGATTGTCCCTGGGGTGTACCGGGTATTCCATTCCCTGAATGTATCTGGTCAGAATGGGGTCAACACTTTTGTTGTTGTCAAAATCCGCCGCATACAGTTTCACAGGTTTTTCAGGAGTTACCTTCAGCCGGCTGTTGAGTCCGAGGTTGCCCAGAATATAATCCATCATGCCGTCCCCGTTGAAGTCACCTGCCGCTATGCTGTTCCACCAGCCTTCTGAATTTTCCAATCCGGTGTCTCCGGTCACATTTATAAATTCTCCTCCTGTATTTTTGAAAAAAGTAATGGGCATCCATTCCCCTACTACAATCAGGTCAATCTTCCCGTCATTGTCGAAATCCGTCCAGATTCCGTCCGTGACCAATCCCATTTTGGCAAGATCCGGAGCCATGGTTTCGGTGACATCTTTAAACTTTCCATTCTCGTTTTTGAGCAGATAACTTCGGGCAGGGTAAGGATACTGACCGGGAACCACTCTTCCTCCCACAAATAGATCCAGGAACCCATCTCCGTCAAAATCCACTGCAGCAACTTTTGAACCGCTCTGGACCATTGAAGGAAGGGCCTTTTCGTCCCACCTGAAGTTTCCTTTTCCGTCGTTGAGATACAAACGGTCCTGATAGGCAATCGAGCCTTCCGGAAATGAACTTCCCCCACTGACAACATACAGGTCGAGGTGACCATTGCCATTGACATCAAAGAGCAAAGCCCCCATGTCCTCCGATTCGGGGTGGAAGGGAAACTCAAAGGACTCAAAACCAGTAGGTGTCTGTATAAATACCCTGCCATGAAAACCTGCGGCTCCGCCCACATAAAAATCCTCCAGTCCGTCTCCATTGATGTCGCCAACGGCTATTCCTGGTCCGTTTTTGGAAAATTTATGGGGCAATAAAAACTGGTCATAAAAATCCGCATAGTCTGTTTCCTCATGCCTGTGCTCCAGTCCCATTTCCCCTGTAATTTCTGTCAACAAAGTCCGGGGCAGCTCTTCGGTTTTTATCCGGTCTTTAACCGCATCTTTTTGGGATAGTATCAGTCTTTGGTTGCTTTTCACATCCCTCAATATCGTTTGCCTGCCATCAGGCCAGGTAATCTCCACTTCTTCGGCTTCGGTGTTTTGTCCCAGACCAAAATGGACGATGTCCGAGACGGTGGACTTGTATCCCCTGTACAGATGGTTCTCATAAAACTGGATGCCGGTCGGGGTAGTTATCGTGATTTTTGTTCCCAGAGCCATAGTATTTGGTGCTGTGCCCTTCAATTCAAACTGCAGAAAATGGTTTTCTTTTTGGCTTTCCGATCTGTTTTTGAATATTCCTGCCTTGGAATCGATGTTGTTGATTACCAGATCCAGGTCTCCGTCATTGTCCAGGTCCACAAATGCCGCCCCATTGGAAAAGGTGGGCGTTCCAAAGCCCCATTGTTCCGATACCTCTTCAAAGACCAGTCCCCCGTTGTTTTTGAACATGAAATTATGGATATGGGCTCCAGGGAGCTTGTCCAGTTTTTCCATGGCCAACTGCACATTGGCCTCTTTGGTGCCGAACATATTCTGGTCCCGGTTGTAAACGATAAAATCCAGGTTGGTCACATCCTTCCGGTAGCCATTGGTGATAAAAAGGTCTTTGTAGCCGCTGTTGTTGTAATCGGCAAACAATGGCGCCCAGCTCCAGTCGGTTTCATGGACCCCGGCGAGGTAGGCGATTTCACTGAAAGTATTGTTGCCGTTGTTGAACTGTAATGTATTTCTGACATATTGAGGGCTATAGCCCAGGCCCAGGATCATCTTGAATTGATTGTAATTGATATCGGGAAACATGGTCTTTTGCCGGAGGTTGTCGGGGGGGAGCATGTCCATGACAGCAATGTCCACCCAGCCGTCGTTGTTGAAATCCGCCACATCCACACCCATTCCGTTGAAGCTTTGGTGTTTGAGGTATTCACTTGCCTTATCTGTGAAAGTCCCGTCCCCGTTGTTGATCCATATCAGGTCATTGGTGATAAAGTCGTTGGCTACATAAATATCCGGCCAACCGTCCCGGTTGATGTCGGAAATGGCCACGCCCAGTCCATATCCTTCCTTCAGAATACCGGCCTCCCTGGATACATCCGTAAAGGTCCCGTCCCCGTTGTTTCGGTACAACCTGTCCGTACTTCTGCTTTCCCCGTCTGTTTTTTTGGCCCTGACTGTATTTCGGTTTGCGTTTTCATAGGCATTGGTAAGGATGTAAACATCCAGATCCCCGTCCCCGTCATAATCAAAAAATGCGGCATGTGTACTGTAGCCGTCATCATCCAGACCAAATTCTGCACCCATTTCTTTGAAGGTAAGGTCTCCCTGATTGATGTAAAGGCGGTTTTTACTTTTTGCAGGGTCTTTGCTTGCCACGGAAAGATAGATGTCCAGCAACCCGTTTCCATTGATGTCCACCATGGAAGTTCCGGTCACCCAAAAGTCTGTTTCCAGTCCCGCAATTAGGGTGATATCCTCAAATTCAAGATTTCCCTTATTGAGATAAAGTTTACTTGACACCATATTTCCCCCAAAAAACAGATCAGGAAGTCCGTCATTGTTGATGTCACCCACGGCAACTCCCGCTCCATTGTAGATATAGTCATAATTCAGGGCATTGAGGGTATCATTTGTAAAAATGTCATTGGAAAAAGAAATCCCTGTCTGCTGAGGGGAAAGCTGTTCAAACAAAGTTTCTTTTTTTTGACAGGAAGTTAATACCAACAAGGGTACTATCAGGAAATATGGCAGGGATAATCGCATGGGCAATGGATAAGGTTTTAGAATCAAAAGATATCCTTTTTCAAATTAGGCTGCTTGGTTGAGAATTGAAAGCCATAATGGACAAAAGGCCACCGGGAATTCCGGTAGCCTTTTTTCACTCAACAGGTAAGAGAGAAATCAATAGCCAGCGTTCTGACTTAAATTCTGTACCAGATCCAGTTCCCTTTGGGGGAAAGGCTTGAGCAGGTGGGTGGTTCTCCAGTTTTGGTTGGCAAGAGAACTGCCAAAGTCTATGTCCGTTGCTATATTGATGATACCGGCATTGTGCCACCTGACCAGATCGTCATATCGGTGGCCTTCGAATGCCAGTTCCACCCTTCTTTCATGCATGAGATGTTGCATCATTGCATTTTGAGGGATATTGTTAGGTCGGTCAGGTAATATATCTCCGGATGGGTCTGCTCTTCTTCTGACCAGATTGACCAATTCTGCAGCCCTTTGGACATTTCCATTGCCCAAAAGTTCTGCTTCGGAGAGCATCAGGTAAACATCAGCCAAGCGGATAACCCTTTCATTGTTGGAGCCTGCGTTGGGCTGGGGATATGATATATAATTACGAAGGTATTTGGATGGTGTAGCACCTGTAATTGACCATGCAGGATTATACGTTCTTCCAAAATAATCCTCCCCTTCCACAAAATAGGTATGAAATATTCTGGGGTCTCCTTCCTCAAATGCATTTTGAAGGGGGATCGTGGCGTGAATTCTGCCATATCCCTGACCGTTTGCTCCAGGAGCACAGTTGCCCAAGAAACAGGCAGCCCTAAAAACAATAGCTCTACCAGTGCCCGCATGGCCAACGTTCTGGTTTCCTTCCAATCCAAAATCCACCGGTAACCAGGGGTTGAAGTCTCCTCTGGAAAACTGGATTTCGAAAACCGATTCAGCATTGTTCTGGTGGGCCTCACTGAAATTCTCCCCATAATTAGCTACCAGAGAATATAAACCACTGTTGACCACTTCGTTGAATTCCCTTACTGCATCCGTGTACTTCTGCTGGTAGAGGTAAACTTTGCCTAGCAGGGCAGTAGCAGCACCTCTGGTGGCCCGCCCCACATTCGAACTGTTCCATGTAGCGGGCAGGTTGGCTTTGGCAAAAGCAAGATCCTGTTCTACAAGGGCATAAACTTCCCCGGGCTGGGAGTTGCCAACCCTGGAATTTTCGATCGAGGTGATCAGTTCAGTTATCAAGGGTGGAGTCCCCCAATGTCTGGCGAGGAAAAAATAAAAATAAGCCCTGATAAATTTCGCCTCTGCTTCAAACCTGTTCCGCTGTTCCTGGGTCAATTGGGAAGCGGGAAGTCTGTTGAGAATGGTATTGGCTCGCATGATTCCTTTATAACTCTCATTGTACATGAAAGAAAAGTTGCCATTGTTGGGAAGCCAGATAAAATCAACATTGGAATTGTCGCCCTGTTCGGGATGTCTACTGTCGTCAGAGGGATACTCTATTCCCTGATAATGACCGTTGCCAAACTGATCGAAGTAAAAATTGAGCAGCGTACTGTAAGGGGCAAGGGAAGCAGCTTCAAAATCATCTATCGTATTGTAGAATGTTTCTGAATTCAGTTCACCCAAAGGGGCCAAATCCAACCTGTCTTCACAGGAAATTACTGTCATCACGGAAAGTCCTATGATCAATGCTAATATTTTTATTGTTTTCATAATGTATCTTTCTTAAAATGAGAGTTGAACACCTAATTGATAAATTCTGGGTTGAGGCATATTTCCTCTATCTGTACCTGCACCCGTTTGTGTGGAGTTCTGTCCGTAAGTCATCACCTCAGGATCCAGCCCGGAATATTGGGTGAATGTCAGCAAGTTTGATCCACCTATATACACCCTGCCACTTCCAAAGCCTTGCCATCTATCCAATAGCGTCCTTGGAAGGCTATAACCTATCTGCAAGTTTCGGAGTCTCAGGAAGCCTGCATTTTCAACAAATCTGTCAGAAAAACGGTTGTTTTGGTTGGGGTCACCGCTGATGGCTCTTGGAATACTGTTGCTCGTGCCTGGCCCGGTCCATCGTTCTTGGGTCTCTATCAGCATGTTGCGTCCCCCACCGGTAAGATTTAAACCATTTCTTCTGACTTCATTGTACACCTGTACATCTCCTACACCCTGCCACAACATGGACAAGTCGAAGTTTTTATATTCCAGATTCAAAGACATTCCATAGAAATACGAAGGGATAGTTTTTCCCAGATAGGTCCTGTCATTGAAATCTATAAAGCCATCCGGTTCTCCGGAAAACTGCTGACCCTCTTTTCCCGGTCCATTGTTGTTCACAAAGATGACATCCCCGGGTCTTGGTCCCTGAGGAGAATTTCTGTCTCTAAAACCACCGGTGAAAATAGCATCAATTTCTGCCTGGCTCTGATAGACTCCAGCTGTCTGATAACTATAAAAATAACCAATTGGTCTCCCTATGGCTGTCCTGTAAATTTCACTGGCGGTGAATTCTTCAAGCCCGGGAGCCAGAGCCTCCAGCCTGTTTCTTACTGTGGTTACATTTCCTGACACATTCATTTTGAGCCCATTTGCAAAAATGTGTCTGTAGCCGATTTCAATTTCAATCCCTTTATTACTTACTGTTCCGAGATTGACTGGTGTGGCGGCAAATCCTGTTACAGTGGGAATGGGAAGTAAGAAGAGAAAATCCTTGGTAGTCCTGTCATAATAAGTGGCAAGGATGTCCACCTTGTTGTTGAACAATGACGCATCAAATCCCAAATCAAAGGTTTCTACTGTCTCCCAGACCACCTCCTGATTTACAAAGTTGATTGGCACTGGTGCTTGAATCGTATTGCTTCCTCCCAAAGCGTAATCCGGTGTGGTGGATACTCTTAGTATATGGGGAAAAGCGGCCGTATTTGAATTGCCCAATTGCCCCCAGCTGGCTCTTAATTTCAGCTCCGAAATAGTGCCTTTAGAAAAGAAATTTTCTTCACTGATGATCCAAGCACCGGAGAATGAAGGGAAAGTTCCCCATCTCCTGTTGTCCACCGGAGAAAAAGCCGAAGTTCCATCTCTACGGACAGTAGCTGTCAGCAGGTATTTGTCAGCATAGTTATAACTTAACCTTCCCAGATAACCTACAAATGCAGACTGACCGGCGTCACCGCCTACAAATGGATT
Organism: Aquiflexum sp.; assembly: GCF_041749095.1. Taxonomy (GTDB): domain Bacteria; phylum Bacteroidota; class Bacteroidia; order Cytophagales; family Cyclobacteriaceae; genus Aquiflexum. Next base: position 15,841 of record NZ_JBGTCA010000534.1, read on the forward strand.
TCCTCTTCCGCTTTTGACTACCTGATAGAAGTCCGGGCTGGTACTTATAAAATTATTGCCTCTTACTGATAATGAGGTGCCTCGAAGTTGTTGGTATTCCAAACCGGTCAGGACATCGATGTTATGTTTTCCGAAAGATTTATTATAATTCAGAGTATTTGTAAAGACTTGGGTATGAGATTCGGCTCTATCATCAGCATATTGATTACCGGGTCGATTCAATCCCATTTCAGCAACCAAATATTCCGGTTGCCAAGAATCTCCTCTCGATAGGTTCAGGTCAATGGAAGCTGCGGTACGGAAAGCCAATCCATCAATGATTTCAAGTTCAGCAAATACCCCTCCCAACATTCTGACATTTCTATCAAAATTCTGGAGGATCTGATTAATACCTACCTGGTTCCCGACAGTTAAACCGGCCAAATCAGCATTGCCATCATAGCCGTAGCGGTTTCCGGGAATAGGATTGTTGGAATCCTCGAATATATTGAAGAATGGGGGCATAACTACTGAATTCTGCAGTAAAAACCCATCACCTCCTCCATTCATTCCTCTGTAAACTTGCTGATAGGCTATAGTGAAATTCTGGCCCACTTTCAAGCGCTTGTTGACATTAAAGTCTGTATTTGCACGGAACGTATATCTGTCCAAGTTCCACTTCTGTACCGTTGCTTCCTGTCTGAAGTAACCTCCGGAGACGTAATAATTATATCCTTCACCGCCTCCGTTGACTCCGACATTGATATTTTGAATAGGAGCACCAAGATTGAGAGTAGCTTCTCTCCAGGCAAGCTCATTGCTACGGTTTCGAATGGGACTGCCAGGCTGTAAATCAGGATGCAAAAACCGGAAATTAGGATCCCCGGGCTTCAGGTTGTTCTGGGCATTAAAATTGTCGTTGGCATCCTGAGTAAGACTTAATCACTCATCCGTTGTATTGTATTCATTGAATCTAGCGATCTGTTGTACCCCGTGATAGGAGTCCAAAGTCACCTTGGGTTTACCCTTGGTTCCTCTTTTGGTGGTGATCAAAACGACACCATTTGCAGCCCTAACTCCATAGACTGCTGCAGCCGAAGCGTCCTTCAGTACAGAGACACTTTCAATATCCGCAGGATTGATGGTCGCCAGGGGATTTGTGGTGGCACTTGCATTGTTGCCCACAGGTACACCGTCAATCACAAAAAGCGGCTGAGTATTGCCTACGGTACCAACACCTCTAATCCTAATAGCTACCGGGGCACCGGGTGTTCCATCTACTGAGGTTACCTGCACCCCTGAAATTCTTCCCTGTATTGCTTGGTCAACTGAAGCTACCGGTATTTGGTTAATTTCCTTAGAACCCATAGTACCAATTGATTCGGTCATCAATCTCCTACTTTTTAAACCGTAACCGATCACAATGACTTCATCCAATGATCGGAAGTCAGCAATTAGTGTAACATCAATTATTGTTCGGTTATCAATGCTTATTCTTTGCCTTTCAAAGCCAATAAAAGAAAAAAGCAAAACTCCACCTTCAGGGACTTCTAAGGTGTAATTCCCATCAAGATCGGTTACTGTCCCACTGGTCGTGCCTTCAATAATCACGGAAACGCCCGGTATAGGGTCACCATTGTTATCTTTAACAGAGCCACTTACTGTAACATCATCTCTTAGAATTGTGATTCTATCCTTGATATTTTGCCTTTTCGAATAATTCACATGAATGTTATCATTCACCTGCACAAAGTTCATTTGGGTTTGCTTGGAGATTTCTTCCAGTACCTTATAAACAGACCTATTTCTTTCAACAATTGTTATCGATTGATTGAAATCGACCATGTTGTCATTGTACGTAAAGCGGAAATCAGTAGTGGATTCAATCAAATCAAAAACCGCACTGACAGGCTTCTCCTTAAGTGCAATATTTACTTTTACATTATCAATTGTCTTCCGTTGGGCATTGCTGTCATTGGCAATCAAAACAGTGCAGAAGAACAACTGAATGATAAATCCATATAGGAGTCGTTTGGAGAACATAATAAGTTGTCTCTGTATATTTTTTTTCATAATATTGAATGGTTTAAGTGGTGAATACTTGAACTCTTGCCTCTCAGTGCTACCAAGTGATGTGAGGCTTGGAAAGGCAGGAAACTGTTCCCCCCGGAACTACTTCTGCCTTTTGTTTTTTTATCCTGAATCTTCTATTCTATTGGTCATGGTTTTAGGGTTTAGTGATAATGACTTTTTTTCCTTTAATGTTATATCTTAATCCGGAGGTATGGCTTATTCCTCTTAGCACATTTTCCAAGGATTCTTCTTTGTATTTACCTGAATACACCCACTTATTACTGATTTTGCCTTTGACCTCTATTTCTACTCCATACCAGTTTTCGAGCTTGGCTTTGGTTTCTTCAAAACTATCTTTATTGAAAGTCAAATACATATCCTTCCAACCTATGATTTCCAATTGATCAAATCCGGATTTGTAAAATTCACCCTTCTCCTCAATTACCAACATTTCATTGGGATCCAACAAAACCTGATTTCCAAGCCTGTCATTTACTTTGACCTTTCCTTCCACCAAAGCAACAGACAAGCCTTTAGTCCCTCTTTGCTTGACATTGAATGAAGTGCCGAGCACCTTGATGGCATTATCTCCAACCGATACAGTAAATGGCCTGCCATCCTTTGCCACTTCGAAATAAGCCTCTCCCTCGAGTTTGACCGATCTTTGAGTTTCATCAAAGACTTTGGGATATGAGATTTTACTTGCTGCATTCAGATAAATTTTTGTTCCATCGGCCAGCGTTATGATTGACTTGCTCCCTGCCGGATTGGATTTGGATACGATCAATGTGTCAGGGATTTCAGTTTGAATCTCAACTCCCTTTAACATCACATCATAGGAAATCCATAAACAAAATCCGAGGAACACGGTAGCAGCTATTTTCCTAATGGTAAAAAGGGAAAACCAAGGATTGGATTCATCGGGACTGTGGTCTTGCAACCCCTTTTTTTCTTCTGCCTTTATGATGTTTTCAAATATATCCACATACATAAAATCAGAAATCCCTTTGTTTTGGTCAGATTTAATTGACTTAATAACCGATGCTGCCTGCTGTACAACCTTCCTTTTTTCAGGATGCTCGGAAATCCATTTTTCCCAAAAATGCCGGGTATTCTCATCAGGGTTTTTCACCCATTGGATAAAAAATTCATCTGTGAGAAAATGCTCTATATCGTAATCTTTGAATTTCATTTGCTAATTTTAATACTTAAGTTAATCAATGGGTAATTAGGCTTTTAATTTTTTAAGATTTGTTTCAAACTTTCAATCGCCCTGTAAACCAACTTTCTGGCTGATTTCACTTCATTAAATTCCAAAACTTCTGCAATTTCCCTGTAGCTCATACCCTCTTCATATAACAGCACTATTGCTTGCCGCTGTCTTGCTGTCAATTGGTTCAATGCCATCTTTAACTGGGTGTTTATTTCGGTTTCGGATTCTAATTGGATGACTTTGGTTTCATGGGAAACCTCTATCAGAAATGCACTTTCAGGTAATTCTATATTTTGAATGGAATGAATGCTTTCTTTTTTGATGGATCTGAACAATTCCCTTTGCAATATTTTAAGCAAATAGGATTTAATACTGATTACCTCTGATAATGCCCCTCTTTTTCTCCGTAGATCTATAAAAATGTTTTGAATACAATCCTTAACCAAATCAACATTATTTGTGATCTGAATTCCAAAACTGAACATAATCGGCGTGAAACCTCGGTATATGTAATTAAATGCCATTTCATCTCCTTTGTCAAAAGCACTCCAGACCTCTAAATCAGATTTTTTTTCAAAGATTCTGGTTGATTCTGAATGACTTAAAGAGATAACGGAAGAAAGTTTGGTTTTTTGGGGTTTATTGACCATAAAGGTTTTATAGTTTTTCGACTTTCTATTATTATGAGGAAGTTTTTAATAAAAATGACCCCATAAAATTTAATAAAATAAATATTTATTTTTTGGAATAAGGGTATAGATGAAAAATTATTTGATGAGCTGAAATGACGACAGTAGTAACTGTCTGTTTAGGGGAAGGGAGGAAAAAGTAGGAAGCTGGAGCTTGGTCACAACTGAATGGTTTATAGTACAAATGTAAACTACATTCAGGACGTGTCATTTATTTACTTCTTATTGGTGATCAATAACAGAGAGGCTGAAGCCTTATCCAAAAAAGATGGTACAGGAGGGGTGATTTTGAAGGATACTGGCTGGGTATAGATTCGTGACTTCATTTTCCAAACAATCTTTTACCGCCTTGGCCTTGATGGTATCAAATTGACTGGTACCGGTAGCACGCACAATTAAGCTTCCTTTACAACTTTAAATTTTTTAATGTAATCTGGATCGATTTCAACCCCTGATCCAGCACCGGTTGGAACTTTTATTGTACCATCCTTTTGCAATAACAGTGATGAAGTTTTACATTCAAGTGGTATATCCGAATAACCCTTGAACTCTATATGAGGACCGGAATTAGGAATCGCAGAAACAAAATGCATCATATAAATAAATCCGAAATCTCCGGACAAATGCGGTGTACAAGTTTTTCCCATAGCTTGTGCCATTCTCGCAACTTTCATGGATCTAATCATTCCACCAAAGTAGTATTGATTAGGTTGGACAATTTCAACACCTCCATTTGCAAGAAGCCATCGAAAACCATAAATACTATGTTCCTGCTCACCACCGGCAACTGGAATTGAAAGTGCATCATTTACTTGTTTTGTTTTTTGATGCCAAAAATTTGGCGTAGGCTCTTCAAAATACATATAATTATAATCTTCCAACAATTTACCAACACGAATAGCCTCATCAACATTCTGGTAATACCCATTGGCATCTGCATAGATTGGCATATCATCTCCAAAGGTTTTTCGTATGAGTGGAATGATCTGTTCTGTTCTTCCTGCCGGTCCTTTTGCATCCAAATCATTTGTCATAAACATAAGTGCACCAACTTTAATTTTTACAGCTTGTGCCTTATGCCTGTCCACAGCTTCTTTGATAAATTGCACAGATTCTTCAACAGGTCTCTCTCGGAATTCCGTTGCCTGGTAGACTGGAATATCTGTTTTATGAATAGTCCCAATTAACTGCCCTATAGGTTTATTTGCAATTCTTCCCATCATGTCCAGTATCGCAAATTCAACAGTTGCTAAGGGAACGCCTATCGGTAAAGACAGGTATCGGTAATTCATACCAAATATCAGGGCTTTTTCTACTATTTCATCAAGCCTGCGAGCATCTAATCCTATAAACATAGATTGCAAATGTTTAACAAATACAGGATAAAATGTATTCATTAGGCTGTGAGCTACAGATATACCTTCTGCACCATCTGTTGAACGAACCCTACACAAAAACTTATTTCCATCACGCAATAATTCTACTGATTCTATTATTACTGGACTAGTGAAAAATTCCTTTCTAAATACAGGCTGTTCAAGTACCTTATCCAATTTTAGGTAATTAGGATTTTGATGCTCATTAAAATTATTTTTTGTTTTTTCTGAATAGGTGAATGAAGTAAGAGGGAATGTCGCAGCTGCCACCCCGCAGGTAAGCGAATTTGTGATAAATTTTCGACGATTTGTTTTCATATTTTAATATTTTGATGAATGATTATACAGATTTTTCCTTTGATATTAGAAATGGATCCCAATAAGGACCGGTATTTGGAATTCATATTTTTTACTTCTAATTGGCGATCGATAACAGAGAGGCTGAAGCCTTATCCAAGAAGATGGTACAGGAGGGGTGATTTTGAAGGATACTGGCTGGGTAAAGATTCGTGACTTTATTTTCCAAACAATCTTTTACCGCCTTGGCCTTCCTTTTTTCAGGAACAGAACAAATAATGTGTTTTGACTTCATAATCTGCTTAATTGACATACTGATCGCTTGCGATGGTACATCCTCCAGGCTATCAAACCATCCTTCATTCAATTGCTGCATGCGGCAGGACTGATCCAAATCCACTACCAGGTAAGGCAACCCGGTATCAAAATCAGCAGGTGGATCATTGAATGCCAAATGCCCGTTTTCTCCAATTCCTACCAGTGCAAGGTCAACTGAGTGCCTGGAAATCACTTCTCCCAGTTGCCGACAGGCTTCCTCTGGGTTATGCTCCCCATCAATAAAATGGATCGAACCGAGTTTGTTTACCTGATCAACAAATCTTTCCTGAAGATATTTCCGAAAACTGGCGGGGTGGGTGTTTGAAATACCGATGTATTCATCCAAATGGAAAACAGTTACCTTTTCCCAAGGTACATCCTCTTTTACCAATTGGTTGATGGTTTCAAATTGACTGGTACCGGTAGCAAGCACGATATTGGCATATCCGTTCTGGTCTATAGCCTGACTGATTATATTTCCAGCTTCTTTTCCGGCAGATTTACCGAGTTCTTTTGGGTCTTTTGCTTGAATAATTTTCATAAAATTCAGATGTAGTTAAAAGATCATTCTCTGGGGAAATGAAATCGCTGAAATCAATCCTTCAGTTGAACAAACCTATATCGGGCTATCAGGCTTTTTTTTCAAGTGGTACGAGCGACGTCAAATCACCGATTTTTACAATCCTGCCGGTTTCAATACTTTTCCTTGCTGCAATGCCGATTAATGCTGACATGGCACCGTCTCTGGATCCGGCAGATTGCCTGTAAAGGTCCGGGCTATCGGGAAACCTGAATATCTTATCTTTTAACCTGGGATCGGATCCTCCATGGCCGCCCGCTTGGGGGACAATTTGAATGGTATTGACATTACCGAAAAGATTGGTGATGGTGATTTCCTGATAGGAAGGCACACCCGTAGGCATGGAGGATTTAATCCATGCATCCAATCTGCCCTTTGTCCCGTTAATTGCAACCCGAAATCCTTCATATGGTGAAAATGCCGTAAGGGAATAATTCACGGGGACTCCATTGGCATATCGATATTGAACCGCCATGGTATCATAGATATCAATCTCTTTCCTGAATACGCATCCATCCCTAAGGTAACCATCATACTTCTCATTATCTACATATAAATTCATGGCTTCCTGATCTTTGGTAATATCCCAATGAAAATTACAAGTTGACTTATGTGGACAGGGCCTGCAGTGAGAGTGATGAATGGGACTGTTCCTCTGCCCATAAAAATCCAGAGATCCGTACGCAAATACCTCTTCGGGTTCAGAGTCCACCCAATAGTTGAGTGTATCAAAATGATGGGTAGCTTTATGAACCAAAAGTGTACCTCCAAATTCCTTCTCTCCATGCCACCTTCTAAAATAGCTTGCTCCATGGCTGGTGTCCAGATACCAGTTCAGGTCCACGGACTTAATATCTCCTATTTCCCCATTTCGAAGTAGTTCCCAGATTTCCTGAACATATGGTGTATACCGCATGTTAAAGGTGACAATCAATTTATTCCCGGTCCGTTTTTCGGCGTCAAAGATAGCCTGGCATTTCTCCTCATCGGTCGTCATTGGCTTTTCGGAAATAACGGTAAGTCCAGCTTCCAGCCCTTTAATAATAAACTCGTGGTGAGTGGAGTCAGTGGTAGTAACAATCAGCGTATCGGGCTTCGTTTCTTTGAGCATTTTATCAAACTCCGTAAAAACAGGACAGTTTACCTTCATTTTATTTTTTGCATAGTTTACCCTTCCTGGATTAATGTCACAAAGTCCCACAAATTCGACAATATCATGGTAAGCTTCCTGAACAGAGGTTCCCCACATCCCTATGCCTCTTACCCCGGTTCCTACCATGGCCAGTCTGTTTTTGACTTGCTTGAAACCGTAACCTACCATTGGGGATAAGAGACTTCCAGCTGCCAGCAGGCCTGTATTTTGTATAAACTTCCTGCGATTTAACGTTTCCATAAGTTTTGATCTTAATTAGTTGGATGGAATTACCAGATGATTGAAAATAAATGCTTTCAAATGGTCTGGTTTTTTTCAGGGGTGCCTGAGGAATTTTTGAATTTAGAATTTAGCATGAATATTTGGTATATTTTAAATATAGGAATGATTTATACATGAACTTACTGAAATTGCTTAAGTCCAATTCAACAGGTTCAAGGCATTTTGACTATATAATTTCAACAATACTTCATCAGGAAGTTCCAGTCCGTAATACCTCCACCATAATCTACCGGGCATGTGTTCATCGGCACTTTCCAGCAACCGCCACCAACCCTGATACATGCCTTTATCCATTCCCATGTCTGTTCCGAACAAAACGCGGTCACTGTATTGGATAAGGAATCGGGCAGCAGCTCTGGGTTGCCTTCCAATTTCATAATCACGTGCTGAAATGTCCAGAAATAAATTAGGGTAGGCGTCCAGTGTCTTTGCCAGTCTTTGCAAATCATTCCCAAGATTTGCCAGATGACAGGCTATGAAGTTGGTCTCGGGATGTTTTGTTAAAAGTTTAGGGAGAAAAGCAAGGAGTTCCTCATAGGGCAATCCCTCCCCTCCAAACTGGTTAAATTGCTGGAAAATTGGTGTCCTTTCCTGATAGACATCCGGTGGTTGCCAGGATGAAGGATGGTCTGCCAGGTGAAGGTTTACCGGCATATTCAATTCCCCGCATTTACTCCAAAAAGGATCTATCCTGACATCGTCAAAATGAAGCCGTTCGTTAGGGGCCAGCCTCGGATCACCGGTAATTCCATACCCTTTGTCAGTGACTTCACCTACCCCACGGGCACCCATATTATAGCAGCGCTCCAGTTCTCTTACGGCTCTTTCCGGATAATCCTCCTTATCTATATCCTTCTTCTCTATGCCACAAAAGAGCCGGAATCTCTCCGGATATGAATTGAGGTAGAAATCCACCAACATATCAAACTGTGAACCAGTTGCTACTGTCAGAATTACCGACTTCTCAATCCCCACTTCATCCATGGTTTTTACCCATTCTTCCAGTGCTTCCTTTGGCCTTTTGCCCTTCTCCAGGGCAGGATAGTGGTGCAGGTGACAATCAATAACGGGGAATTTGGCTTTAGGAATAAAGGACTGAGGTGCGATGACCGAAGATTTGGGTGCATAATCTTTTAAAAGTACATGATCCATGGGCCCTGGACCTACCGGAACACCCGGGCCACTCCATTCACCGTATTTTACTTTCAGCCACTCGGGATCGGAAGTCCATTCTTTTTCTGATAATTCCCGGGCAGTTTTAGCTTCTTTGGTTTTACATCCTGGAAGAGTTCCAACACCAGCCGCACTCAATCCTATCAATCCAGCGTTTCTTAAAAAAACTCTCCGGTTATTTTTCATTTCCATATGAATTTAAAGGTTATGAAATTTTTAACATATCCTCATCTCTGTACTATTTTAAACAAAGTATACAGCAAAAGAAAATATAATCCTGAATTTAATACAGGAAAAGGTTTTGCGAACTTAGCATCTGGGCGGGGTTTCTTGCATTCCTACCTATTCCTGGATGTAGGCACCCAGATAATTGATTAATTGATGGCATTAATAGTGAGAAAGATTTTTCCCTTTTAGCTAATTTGGCAGCTTTCCACACCTACGGAAAAATGATCCGTTCTTTTTCCCGGGCATTTTTGGCATTTACCTTAGAAAAAATCAGCAACAGCAAAATAAGCTGTCAATAAGCTGAAAAGAATTACCGCCACCAAGCCATAATTTTCCTTTAAACCAGCAGCATGGATTTTCATCAGGGCTCTGTTGTTGATCAAAAGAAATACAGGAATGGCTACAGCCGGAAGAATAAATGCCTGAAAGGCCTGGGAGAAAACCATTAAAATTGGAGGTCTGGTTTCCATAAACTGCATACCAAAACCAAACATAATGCCTATAAAACCCAATATCCTATACATGGGGGAGCGGATGTCCCTCGGTTTACCAGTATAATCACTGATCAGCCAGGGAGTGATCAGAATAATGGGGAACACGGTTGATATTCCTGCCCCGACAATTCCCAAAATTAAAATAAAAGCAGCAACCTTCCCTCCCAGTGGCTCAAACAAAGTAATCATTTCCACGGTATTATCCAGTTTCATCCCCATCACATGAAGTGTCCCTGCCGATACCGCCATGATAATCACGCTTAATACAAACATCAATGATGCCGAAACCATGGCATCCTTTTTTTCATTTTTGAGATCCTGAATCTTCCAGCCCTTTTCTACTACGACAGTGCTTCTGATAATAAATACAGCAGCAGAACAGGTAGTACCCGCGATCGCAGCGATCAGCTGCAATACACCAGGTTCATTGGGAATAGATGGAGCTAACCCTCCAACAATAGTGGAAAAATTGGGTTTGACCAGAAAAAAAACAACTACAAATGAACATATCATTATGGCCACGAAAAGTATCAACAATTTTTCAAAAACCGGATAACTCCCAAACCAAAACAAAAGGTACAGGACCGTGACCAGGACGGCAGTGATCCATAAAGTACTGAACCCTTCACCTCCCAGCAAAAGTCTGAATCCCTCCTGTATCAGATCGGCAATGATGCCAAAAATGCCCATCAGGGCCATAATTTCACCTATTACCAAGGCCCCAATAATATAGATTGCAAGCACTGTTCCGTATTTTATCCTGTGCTTGATATTGTATAAGGCCGTATTCCCAGTTACCAAGGTAGTTTTGCCATAAGCTACCATTAATACATAGGTAAAAATACACGATAAGGCCAATGCCCAGGTCAAACTCATCCCGTATTCAGCACCTACTTTGGCCATGGTGGTGATGCTGCCAGTTCCGATATTATAACCTATTAAAAACAGACCCGGACCTATTAGACTGACAGCCAGAACAATTTTATTTAGAATGACATTTTCTTTCATGTTTTGGGTTTATACTACCAATGACAGAATTTGGAGCAACCGTCATGACGCAGGAAAGCCTGCCCCGATGCTTTCGGGGCATCTCATGAGGTTCAGGAAAAGGATGATTTTGACCATAAGAGTTAAATAATTTTCCAGTAATTCAACCGTCTAATTGTACCCTAGGAGATCCTTCGTACCTACCAATGACAGATATTCATATTGATGGTTTAGAACTATAAATAGCATTCAATTCTTTAAAGGACTTTGCCTTGTCACCTCGACGTCAGGAGAGGTCTGCAGCCCGATTTGATGTCATTACCTTTTCTGAACATTTACAAAATGTTGGGGACTCAGGATGACGGCTGCCTAGAGGGTAACTAAATGTCATTGCTTTTCTGAATGTTTTTTTAAAATATTGGGTACTCAGAATGACGGGAACTTCTGTTTTCATCTATAAAATCCGGCCCGCTTTCCGTCGGATAGGTATCAATTCCCGGGTTTTTTGAAGGAAGGTGCCAATTGTCGTTCCGAAGCACCGATTTCCTTGAGATACCTCTCCAACAATTCCTGACTGATCTCTGAAGAATCCCCGTATTTTTCCCTTATTGCCTCCAGATCCTTATGAAGTTTCTCTCGGATTTCGGCATAAGCCGGATCATCATACACATTTCTCAACTCGTGTTTGTCATT
>NZ_JBGTCA010000535.1:0-2012 GCF_041749095.1 Aquiflexum sp.
ATCAATTGCTTCATCAAGCTTGGCGGCATGTTTTTTCACTACACCATATATATCTGAAGCAATCAAGGCCGCATTTGCACCTGTATTGGGATTGATGTAGGTGTACAGTCTTTTCATGGTATTGGAAAAAGACTGGGAGGTGGTTTTGTGCAGGTTTGAGGTGGCTATCCTGGCTGCCAAAACAGCATAATCCGGATGCTGAACAGTCAAGGAAGCACATACTTCTGCTGCTAAGTTGTCCAGTTCAGTGGTGGTCACACCATCATAAAGTCCGTCAATTACCTTCTTGGCAACCTCAATTGGATGAATGTATCTGCTGTCAAGGTTGTAGCAGAGGTTTTCAATTCTTGTGGTGATCTTATCGAATCTTACAGATTCCCGTCGACCGTCTCTTTTTATTACAAGCATATTTTCAAATGGAATTTGGGTTGGTGGGGTATAAATAATACTTAGAAATCTTCACCTATTGAAAACTTAGGTGACTCAACCAATTCTTTGGATTTCATGACTCCTGCTTTTTGGTAGTCACCCACTCTTTTTTCAAAAAAGTTGGTTTTACCCTGAAGGGAAATCATGTCCATAAAGTCAAATGGATTGGTGCTGTTCCAAACTTTAGTGCAACCCAATTCAACCAAAAGCCTATCAGCAACAAATTCAATGTACTGGCACATCAGATCGGAATTCATGCCAATCAGTTTTACAGGCAAAGCATCAGTAACGAATTCTTTCTCAATGTTTACCGCGTCTTTGATGATAGCAGTCACAGTCTCTTTAGGTAACGGATGCACCACATGTTCTGTGTACAGGTGACAGGCAAAATCACAGTGAAGTCCTTCATCTCTAGAAATCAGTTCATTTGAAAATGTCAACCCTGGCATCAATCCTCTTTTCTTCAGCCAAAAAATGGAGCAGAATGAACCTGAAAAGAATATTCCCTCAACAGCTGCAAAGGCAACCAATCTTTCCTGGAAGTTTCCGTTGTCAATCCATCTGAGTGCCCAATCGGCTTTCTTTTTAACACAATCGATATGTTCGATGGCATTCAAAAGTTTATCCCTTTCCATATTGTCCTTGATATAAGTGTCTATAAGAAGGCTGTATGTTTCGGAATGGATATTTTCCATAGCAATCTGAAAGCCATAAAAGAATTTGGCTTCTGTATATTGTACTTCAGCTACAAAGTGCTCGGCTAAGTTTTCATTGACTATGCCATCACTTGCTGCGAAAAATGCCAAAACGTGTGAAACGAAATGTCTTTCTCCATCATTGAGGTTTTTCCAATCTTTTAAGTCCTGACTCAAATCAATTTCTTCAGCAGTCCAAAAACTAGCCTCTGCCTTTTTGTAGTACTGCCATATGTCATCGTGCTGAATAGGGAATAAAACGAATCTGTTTTTGTTTTCTTGAAGGATTGGTTCTTGATTTTGCATTATAATGTTTGTTTTTTGCGTGAATCTTCTAGTGATTATGAAGGCTTCAAGTCTTGACTTATGATACTGGATAGAAAAGGCCGTCTTTTTAGAACAGCCTCCAACAAATATGATGAACTATTCTGAAAAATAAAACCCATGAAACGTCTAAAATGTTCGTTTTTTGACCATTGGTCAAATATTGTATAAATATTTGTAAAATAGATACATATAATACTTAATGTAAAGTAATAATTTAATTAATATGCCCACTACAGGCTATCAAAACTTTTTTTCATCAAGCTAAAAAAATATTTTTGAACATTTTTCGAACCTTAATTTGACCCTTAGTCAATTTTTTTTCATCTTTAAAATTTACTGAAAATGAGTGCTTACACAACGCTAAATCATTGACCACAATTAATTTAGCTTTTGATTCCCAAGTATATTTTTTTCTTCCAAAAACAATAATTATATTTGCACCTCAATTTCCTAAAGCATTAAAACATTTATGTACGCAATTGTTAACATCGCAGGAAAGCAGTTCAAAGTAACAAAAGATCAGTTTGTCTATGCACCTAAGTTGCAGGGCGAAACTGGCGC
>NZ_JBGTCA010000536.1:0-1953 GCF_041749095.1 Aquiflexum sp.
CGATATCTTATCAAACCTACCCTGTGCACCCTGTACTTTGGATAATTGCATCAGGATTTCTTCCTCCTCTTCACCTAGAAGAACAGCAGTCGCAAACACCCCCAAGAGATTGTAGGCATTGAACTGCCCTATCATGCGGAACCATACCTGCCTGTTGTTGATTTCGAGTTCCAAACCTTCGAGGGTATTGGAAAGTATCTTGCCTTTGAAGTCTGCGGGATATTTAAGTCCAAAAGTCTGTGGTAAGGCTTTACAGTTTTGAAGCATGACAAGCCCCCTTTTATCATCTGCATTGACCAGGGCAAAAGCTTCTTTGGACAAGCCGTCAAACAACAGCTTTTTGGCCTTGATATATTCATCAAATGAACCATGGTAATCCAAATGGTCATGGCTGATATTCGTAAACAGTGCTCCGGCAAAATTCAAACCTGACGTCCGCTGCTGCACGATCGCATGGGAACTGGCCTCCATAAAACAATGGGTACAACCTGATGCCACCATTTGCTGCAGCAATTGCTGTATCTGTAATGAATCAGGTGTAGTATGTGTTGAGGGAATGGTCTTTTCATGTATTTTATTTTCCACAGTGGATAATAACCCTACATGGTATCCCATTTCCATAAACAACTGATAGAGAAGGGTGACAGTGGTGGTCTTACCATTGGTTCCTGTCACTGCCACCAACTTCAACTTTTCAGATGGATGTTCATAATAATTTGCCGCCATGATGCCCAAGGCTCTGGAAGAATCCAATACCTGTACATAGGTGACGCCGGCCTGAGTTTTTTCAGGCATTTGCTCGCATACAATGGCTACTGCTCCTTTTTCAAGGGCTTTGTTAATGAAAGCATGACCATCGGACTGCGTTCCTTTGATAGCAACAAAGACTACACCTTCCTCCACCTTTCTACTGTCAAAGACAATGGTCTTGATACCAATGCCCATGTCTCCAATTGTGGAGGTTAAGGATACTCTGTACAATATTTCCTGTAGTGCCTTCATTTATCCCAATACCAGATTGATTACATTGCCATTTCCCACTGCCGCACCGGGAGAAATAGATTGCCCTTTTACCCTACCTTTTCCTTGATAAACTACTCTCAAACCTTTGTTCTCCAACACATAAAGTGCATCCCTCAAAGACATCCCTGCAACATCAGGAACTGTTGGTGCATCTGTTTTATTGGCTCTCCAAAGTATCGCTTTATTCTGGGCAGACGATTTCACAAAACTGTCTGTAATTTCCCCGCTCACATGATTTGAAATTCCAAAACGGTTGCAGATCATCTGTAACTCATCCATTTTACCGGCCTGAATGAAAGGAAATCCTTCATTGGAGGTCGAAGCCAGATAAGTGTTTTCATTTACCCTGTTATTCAGTTCCAGATCCTGAGAATAGATTTTATCAGCAATCTCTTTGAATACCGGAGCAGAAATATCCCCACCATAAGCTGCAAACCCCTTAGGGCTATCGATCACTACAATGGCAGAATATTTAGGATTGTCCGCAGGGAAGTATCCTGCAAAGGAGGTATAATATCTTTGGGAATATCTCCCATCAATTAACTTCTGGGCAGTGCCGGTTTTGCCTGCTATTTTGTATTCTTTATTGTACACATTTTTGGCAGTGCCGTTTTTGACCACACCTTCCAATAGTTGCTGCATCTGTTGGATGGTTTTGCCGGATGCAATGCTTTTGCGCAATACTTCCGTTTGGTATCTTTTTTCAATTTGATTACCCCTGGCCACTGCCTGAACGATCATAGGTTTGACCATTTTGCCATTGTTGGCAACAGCATTATATAAGGTCAAAGTGTGCAAAGGCGTCAGTTTTGCCTCATAGCCAATGGACATCCAAGGAAGGGTTGTGCCGTACCAGTTTTTCTCTCCAGGCTTTTTGAAATAGGGAACCCCTTCACCTCTCAACTGAAAATCCATCGGTTTATCCAATCC
>NZ_JBGTCA010000537.1:0-3579 GCF_041749095.1 Aquiflexum sp.
CATCGGTTTGGCATCAGGATATTCTTCCATCATCAATTGATAGGCTTTTTTGCTGAGCTTGAGGTGTATATAAAATTGGTTCTTACCTGTAAATCCAAACAATCCCTGCTCCAGTGGTTGGTGCAAAGATTGAAACTTATAAGGCTTTGAAGTTAGCAAAACCTCTCCTATCCGCTCTATTTTGAACATTTTCATCTCTTTGCTTTCTACTTCCAAAGCATAGATGGAATCAAAGTTTTTGTTGAAGGCAACTGGTTCTATCAACCTGTCTGTCACTGAGTCAGAACTCAGCGAATAATAATCCCTTAATATCACCTGATTTTGATCCTTTATCGATCTTGATATCAGATCCACAAAAATCCCAAGATTGGCATTGAACAATTGCTCAACGCTATGCCGGAAATCGGACCGGATATTGATTTTTTGCAGTATGGAATCCTTCAACAGGTTTTTCTTGCTGCTTTTCTGGATGAGTTCATTCATCAATTGGATTTCTTCCTCATTGAAAGTCCCATAAGCGTACTCATTGGGACTTTCTACCCTGTCCACAATCCTGAACTTGGAATGCTTCTTTTCTATCTCAAAACCAAGTGCCTCCAACAATTTAAAATACCTATAAATCGTCCTAGGGTCAGTATCCAATAACTCTGCAATCCGGTGGACAGGTTTGCCAATGTTGCCTCGGAGCAAATTGATCAGTTTAAAAACCCTTAAAATCTTCTGTTGTTCGATGGTATTGGATGGCGCCATAATTGATTATTTACGGCAAAAGATAGAAAATTCTACTGGAATCTACCTTTCAAAAGACAGGCAATGTCATTAAAATTATCATTTGTTTTTCCTTCTCCCTGTAGCAAATACCCTGTTGACATTAAAACCAACCCTGAAACCCTCACCGGGCACGCCGTTTCCTCCAGCCAACAGATACTGCTCATTAAGAGCCTGTGAAGTCACAAAATACATCTGAAACACATGTCCTCCTGCTTCCAGGTCAATCCCAACTCCCAAGTTATTTCTAAGGTCATTGTTGAGATTGGGTATCCATTGAAGTGTCAGGGAAGATTTGCCGGTGATTTTATACTTTCCGCTAAATCCAAGAGCCAAATAGAGATTTTGGTCGCCTTCTATAAGGAAGACCGGATTGGCATCCACAAAATAAGCAAGCATAGGGGTGATCTGAACACTTATTTTGTCTGAAAACTTTCTGGCTGCCATGATCTGAAATGCAAAGGAACTTCTATCGACAAAGTTTGGATTGTTTTCCTGCAGGAAACTGTAATTGGAGGTGTTTACTCCCGCACCGCCCATCAATGAAAGCGAAAATGGCATTTTATTATCCTGAGTCTGTTTCAGGATATGATATCTACCATAGAGATTATAAATTTTGTCCCTGCCCTGTCTGGCTGCTGCCAAAGAGAATTTATCATTTAAAGCATATTCGAAACTGAACTGAATATTTGCACCATTATCCAGACCATAAAGATTCTGAATACCGCCATCCAAAGTCCCGAAGGTGTGCATGATGGCAAAATGGAGCGTTTTTTTATCCAAAGGTTCAACGGTCAATAAGTTGATATGCCTGGGTGCATGGAATATTAATTCAACTTCCTGTACCTCGGATGCAGGTTTTCTTTCCAACTGTGCTGCAACCATCAGCGGTAAACAACCGGTCAGCAACAATAATAAAGTCCTTTTCATTTTCATTTTTTAAGATTGGCCTTAATAGTAACAATTTGTTCTTCTGATAATTCATAAAACAGAACACTTGGAATATCAATTTTGTAATCACTCAGCAACACTTTAAACTCAGCTTCCAATTGCAATTCTGAATCTGAAATAGCGGTTAATTTTCCGGGAACCTCAATTTCTCTTTCTATCCCATGGATCTTAAATTTTCCCTTTGCCGTAACGCTTTTGCTTTGGCCACTACTTAAGTTGATGCCGGACGCAATTTTACCAGTAAATTCTGCATAGGGATATTTTTTTGTTTCCAGGTAGTTTTCTCTCATGTGTCTGTCCCTAAGCCCTATCCCGGTCTTCAATGTGTTCAGATCAATATAGAAATCCAGCATGTTTTTATCCAAATCCACCAATCCGTTTAGGTCTGAGGATTTACCGGTAAATTCATTCAGCGAGGCTTGGGAAAGAAATTCCACATTGCCTTTTTCGGTTTTGTAGGTCTGACTGTGGACTTTTTTAGGAAAGGTCAAAATCAAAAAAAACAAAAACGTATAGATTAAGTATTTCATTATCCTAAATCTACAGTAAGAACATTATTGGAAACAGTTGCGGGATAAGATCTCAATGCCTGCGTAGCGGGTCCATTCACCACAGATCCATTGGTATTGAACCTTGAACCGTGGCAGGTACAGGTGAATACATTGTTGGTAAAGGTCCAGTTCCTGTCACACTGTGAGTGGGTGCAAACAGAGGTCAGCGCATTGAAACTATTGTTGCCCATATTCACAATCAATACTTTTGCTGCAGTGACCAATGCCCATCCTCCTGCAGCGGCAAGAGACGTTGCAACGGCCAAATCTACTGTTACAGCATCTGCCGTTACACTTATTCCGTTACCTGAAGTCGGGGGATTATTCGTTCCTCCATTATTTGGTTCTGTATCATCTGTGGAACAGCTAGTGAAAAATGCTACTCCGAACATGGACATTACTGCCAATGAACCTGATTTTTTCAGAAACTCTCTTCTGGCTTCCGAAAGTGATCCTGATTTGATGTTGGTTGTTGTTTTCATAATTTCATATACGGTTTAGTTAGAGCAAATGGATTTGATATTTTCAAATCATAAAAAAACAACAGGATTTTTTCAGATTTGTTTCAAGACTTATTTGTTTGAAAAATTGTCACTGAAGAGAAATTGAATAGAAGTTTAAAAATATATTCTAACTATCTAATAATACTTGAATTGATCAGTAATTAAGTAGTACCGGAAATCCACATCAAAAAATATAAATACCTTTAAAAATTCTTTCTGTTCAGTATTTCACTTAAGATCACAGCATCTTTGATAGTTTCAGGATTGCTGAGCATTTCTGCGTAGCGGCTTTTAGTTTTGGTGGTTTTGATTTTTTCAGATGTAATGCTTGACTTGATGCCTTCTACAGTTGCAGTTAGACTCACCTGTTCGTCCAGCGTTTTTATCTTGGGCTTTATGATTTCAGCACCTGTTCCTTCATAATCCCCATATGCTTTGGACCGTGGCCTATCCCCTCTCATGATATCCCTTTGAGGTTCGAACTCCCTGGATACAGTCGCTTGCTGTGGAACAGGCGTGGATTCGGCAGATGTACCCTGTCCTGTTTGCTCAAAATCTTTTTCTCTTTCCTGTTGTCCGGATCTGATTTCCTTCAACAGGTCTTCAAATGAGACAGGCTTTCTTTGCGGCTGACTATCAGTGGGCAAATTATCCTGACCATCCAAATCCCGGGGTTTTTGCCCTTTCTTCATGGCAGTATAGACAAAGTAGATAATGATAGCGATGATATATATTAAATTGCCTGCGTCCACGGTAGATTCTTTTTATGCATTTAAATATAGGTAGATTTTTCAAAAGCAAAAACC
>NZ_JBGTCA010000538.1:0-1669 GCF_041749095.1 Aquiflexum sp.
GTGGATTTGATGAAGAAAGAACTGGCAGCTGAAAACCAACAAGATTCTGCAAAAAAGACAGCATAATTCAATTATTTAAAAAAAATCAAGGGAGATGGGACAAACATCTCCCTTTTTTTGTGATTTTTTTGAAAAAATACCCTGAACACGGGATTTTTTCGATTTTTTATTAAGCCTACCTTGCAGATTGAAAACTGCCATTGAATGTTAGGAAGTATTTATCACACCGTGTTGGCTGCGAGTTTACTGATTTCCTTTTTTAGTCTGTTTGCCACTAAGAAAGAAGAGTTGTCAGTTCACCGCTTAATTGTAGTTATACTGACTTGGGTATTGGTTTTCGAGTCCTTCGGTTTGATCACTGCACGACAAAAAATTAACAACTCCCTTTTATATAATGTATCATGGGTGTATATAGAATCCATACTCATCATAGCCTACTTTTATCTCCTTGAAAAGAGTTCACGGTTCAAAAAAAGAATTATACAGATCAGTATAAGTATCTTGGTGTGGGGTCTTGTCAACAGCATATTCTTTCAGCCAATCACCTTGGCCTTACAATACTACTCTTTGTTGCCTTTCGGGGTCTTTATTATTTTTCTTACCATCCGGTTGTTAAAAAACATTTTGAATTTACAGCTATATCCTGACCACAACCTGCTGACCATTCCCCATTTTTGGATCAGCAGTACACTTTTGTTTTTCTACTTTGAAGCTTTGCTATTGTTTGGGACTTATCAGTTAAATCCCGCATTTATTGTAGAAAATGTGACTGTTTTATTTAGCTTCAATAAATTTACGGCCGGAATGATGTATCTATTTTTGGGGGTTGCATTTATTTTCCCACATCTGGATAAAAATTCCATCATCAGAAAAACAGGTTTGGTATTTCTATTAATTATTCCAAAAATTTCCTTTATCTTTTTATTTCCTTTAAAATTTTAAAAATATGACCAGAGAAGAATTAGAAGCATTTAGAAATGCTTATCAAAGAGCCGCCAAAATAAGTATCAAAGCCAAAAACAAAGAGGACAGAGATATCAATGAACAGTCTGACTGGGTTTGGTTTGACCGCAATACCATCCAAAAGCTATTGGATATAACTGACCCTGATAAAGGTGGTATCAAAATTTATTTCGGCCAATATGACGAAAAAAATGTGGTTTTGATACCAGAAGACAGGAGAAAAAAGCATGATTATGTAGGAAGAGTTTCCCTTGCATTGGCAGCATGCAACAAGACCGAAACTGAATATGAAGATATTTATTCCAGGACAAATGAAATTCAGGACACTTCCAAAATGATGTTGATGAGTAGTGGGGATGGCGATAGTCCGGTAAATGCGGGATATGTCTGCCCTCCAGACTGTCAACCATAACTGTATTATGGAAGCACTACATTGGTATAATATTTTGATCATTATAGGGATGCTTGCTAGCATCCCTTATTTCTTTTTGGCTGAAAGGGAATATCGAAAAAAGCATCTTGTAATCTTTTTGATCCTGTTATGTACAAGCGTTTCGGAAGTTAAAGCCAAACAACTTCAACTTTTGAAAATAAACAATACATTGGTTGTCAACACAGGTTATATCATCATAGGTATATCTCTTTTATTCCTATTTTTCTATTTGATCCTGAACCAAAGTAAAAAACCGATTTTCTTATGGATTAT
>NZ_JBGTCA010000539.1:0-10137 GCF_041749095.1 Aquiflexum sp.
TTCAACACATAACTATCCGCAGTCATAAAAAAGGTCTTTTCATCTGTGGAAAACGCACAATTAGAAGTAGCTTCTCCTGTTGCGATTCTTGCCAGAGGTTTTCCATTTGGATCAAATATCCAGACACCTCCTGGTCCGGTGGCGAAGATGATGCCTGAACTGTGGACCTTCATTCCATCGGGCAAACCCTTATAACCTTCTTTTCCCACATAAAAGGTCGCGTCAAAAAACAGGCTGCGGTTGTGGATAAGTCCGTTCTCCCCCAATTCATATCTGAACCAAACAGCCTGATCAGGATCGGAATTGGCCATGTAAAAGTGTTTTTCATCCGGGCTGAATGCCAGGCCATTCGGACGGGTAATGCTGTCTAAAAGCACCAATTCCCCATCCGCTTGCAGGCAAAAGATTCCCTGAAAGTCCAGCTCTTTTGCCGGGTCATCCATTCTGAATTCCAAGCCATAAGGCGGGTCAGTAAAGTACATATTTCCGGACTTGTCAAAAATCACATCATTGGGACTGTTAAGCCTTTTTCCCTGATAGTTATCCACAAGGGTGACGAACTTTGATTGAGGTTGGTCCAAGGGACTATCCATCCTTGCCATCCTGCGGTCACCATGTTGGCACATGACCAACCTTCCCTGAGGGTCCAAGGTAAGACCATTGGCACCGACTTCTCCACCTCTTGGGGTTTCTCCGGTGTAGCCTGAAGGTTTGATATAAATGCTGCTTTCCCCATCCTTTACCTGATAGATGGCATTGTTGGGAATATCGGTAAAGACCAAAGTCTGTGTCTCTTCCAACCAAAGCGGGCCCTCAGTCCAGGCATGTCCTGTGGATATGATTTCCAGTTTGGCTTCCGGATCCAGGATTTCCAATATCTTTTGGTCAAATACCTCAATAAAGGCGTCTTGTTTGTAGTTCATGTCGGTTTGGGTTTTGGTGCAGGAGAGTACCAGGATTGGTAAAATACAAAGCAGTAGTCGGTTCATAGGTCAAAGGGCTTGGTGGAGTATTCTTCTAAATTAAATAATAATAATTGGAGGGAAGTGCTATATATTGTTTTTATCAGATATTGATAGATATTAGATATTTATTGATAATAATATCCTAGAAATTAAACAGAAACTATATAATTCTGAAACCAAATATCTGATTTTAGAAAACACCTAAAAAAATGTACTGAATTTAAATTATCCAATTAATCATAAATGGAACATTCCATCACTTTCATCGACATTGAAGTTGAACCCAATAGTGGAAAGATATTGGATTTTGGGGCAGTCCATGCCAACGGAAATACCTTTCATTCCCAGAATCTGAATGATTTTCTGGAATTTATTAAAGGTACGGATTTCGTTTGTGGCCACAATATTTTAGGACATGACATCATTTATTTTGAAAGGATAGGCATCAAATTCCCCAATTTCATTGACACACTTTACCTTTCTCCCTTACTTTTCCCCAAACGACCATACCATAATCTTGTCAAGGACGACAAACTACAATCGGAAAGTCTAAACAACCCCTTCAATGATGCCTTAAAAGCCAAAGACCTATTTTTTGATGAGCTGAGTGCATTCGGAAACTTGGATACAGGAATTCAGGATATTTTTTATGCTCTCCTTCATAAAACAGATGCCTTTGAGGGTTTCTTTAGGTTTTTGAATTTTGATAGAAATGTGGATAATCTTGCAAATGATATCCGTCAAAAGTTTGAAGGATTGCTTTGCACCCATGCCGATATTGAAAGAATGATGGAAAAGCACCCCATGTCTTTGGCTTATACGCTTTCACTTATCCACAGCGGTGACCGATATAGCATTAACCCTCCATGGGTTCTAAGACAATTTCCCGAAACCGACCGCTTGATGACCCTGCTTAGGGGCCGGCCTTGCTTGGAAGGTTGTACATTTTGTGATGAGAAGCATGATATCAAAATAGGACTGCAGCAGATTTTTGGTTTTGACCAATTCAGGTCCTATGGTGGTGAACCTTTACAGGAAAAGGCAGTGCAAGCTGCGGTGGACGGAAAATCCCTTTTGGCCATCTTTCCTACGGGTGGAGGAAAGTCCATCACTTTCCAATTGCCCGCACTGATGGCGGGTAGAAATGAGATGGCACTTACGGTGATCATTTCACCCTTGCAGTCATTAATGAAAGATCAGGTGGATAACCTTGAAAGTCTTGGAATAACTGAAGCGGTTACCATCAATGGCCTATTAGATCCCATCGAAAGGACCAAATCATTTGAAAGGGTGGAGGATGGTTCTGCCTCCCTGCTGTATATTTCTCCCGAATCCCTTCGCTCAAAATCCATTGAGCGACTTTTACTTGGCAGAAAAATCAACCGCTTTGTCATAGATGAAGCACATTGTTTTTCTTCCTGGGGTCAGGATTTTAGGATTGACTACCTGTATATCGCAGATTTTATCCGGTCACTTGAAAAGAGGAAAGGAATGCAGGATCACATACCAATTTCCTGCTTTACAGCAACTGCCAAGCAAAAGGTCATAGAAGATATCCGAAGCTATTTCAAAGATAAACTCTCCCTTCATCTGGAAATTTTCCGCTCTACCGTTTCCCGTACCAATCTGAAATTTGAGGTAGTCGAGAGGAATAAAGAGGAGGAGAAATATGTGGCACTCCGTGATTTATTGGAAGCCAAACAATGTCCCAGTATCATCTATGTTTCCCGTACCCGAAAGGCTTTTCTTCTGGCAGAAAGACTGAACAAAGATGGTTTCCAGGCCAGGGCATACCATGGCAAAATGGACAAATCGGAAAAAACTGAGAACCAGAATGCCTTCATTGCCGGGGAGGTGGATATCATGGTGGCCACTTCTGCATTTGGTATGGGAGTGGACAAAAAGGATGTTGGGCTTGTGGTGCATTTTGAAATATCGGATTCATTGGAAAATTATGTTCAGGAAGCAGGCCGCGCCGGAAGAGACGAAAATATTGAGGCAGACTGTTTTGTATTGTTTGATGAAGAGGATCTCAGCAAGCATTTTATTCTGCTTAATCAGACCAAGCTTACCCACAAAGAGATTCAACAGGTCTGGAAAGCCATCAAGGAGCTGACCCGTTATCGAAAGAATGTGTCCAATTCTGCCCTGGAAATTGCCCGGAAAGCGGGATGGGATGATTCAATTATGGACTTGGAAACTCGTGTGACTACAGCCATTGCCGCCTTGGAAGATGCTGGCTACCTAAAAAGAGGTCAAAATATGCCCAGGATTTTTGCGAACAGCATTCAGACCAAAAATGCCCAGGAAGCCATAAACAGAATCGAAGGCTCTTCTCTTTTTTCCGAGAAGCAAAAAGAAAAAGCAGTAAGGATCATCAAAAAACTTTTTTCATCCAAAAGCAGACAAAAAAATCAGGACGAGGAAGCGGAAGCTAGGATTGATTATATCGCTGACCATTTGGGTATGGTCAAAGACGATGTGATTGAAATCATCCAATTGCTCAGGGAAGAAAAAATTCTTGCGGATGCCAAAGATCTGAAAGCCTTTGTCCGAAAATCGGAAAAAGTCAACCGTTCCTTGGACATAGTAGATGCTTTTGGCTTGTTGGAGAATTTTCTGCTTCCACAACTTTCCCAGAGCGCCGAAGTGTATAACCTCAAAGAGTTGAATGAATCCGCTGAACTCCAAGGATTGCAGGAAGTAACACCGATGCGCATCCGCTCGGTTATCAATTATTGGGGCATTAAAAATTGGGTGACGAAGAGATTCTCCAAAACCTCCAAAAATCATGTGGAACTGAAGTTGAACCAGCCCATTGAAGACCTGAAGGAAAAGTTTAGCAAAAGGCATGAGTTGTCCAAGTTTATTATCCAATACCTTTTGGAAAGGGCCAATAAACCGGAATCTGATCTGCCGCTATTTTCAGGGGAGATGCCTGTAGAATTTTCCGTCCAGGAACTGAAAGAAGGCTTTGAATCCTCTTCTGATCTTTTTGTGAAGGAATGTAGTTCTGCGGAGGTGGAGGATGCTCTTTATTACCTCTCCCGCATAGAATCCCTAAAAATCGAAGGCGGGTTTTTGGTCCTGTACAACAAGCTTACCATCGAAAGAACCGTGGAAGGTTCCAGGACACAGTACAAGCAGGATGATTACCAAAAGCTAAAAAGCTTCTATGAAAACAAGGTGCAACAGATCCACATTGTAGGGGAATATGCCAAAAAGATGATTGCTGATTATCAGGATGCACTTCAATTTGTGGAAGATTACTTTCAGATGAATTATCCTTCTTTTCTTAACAAATATTTTAAGGGCAACAGACAGGAAGAAATCAGCCAAAATATCACTCCGGCCAAATTCAAAAAGCTTTTTGGCGAACTTTCCCCTACACAATTGAAAATCATCAAGGACAAGGATTCCAAGCATATTGTCGTGGCTGCAGGACCGGGAAGTGGCAAAACCCGGATACTTGTCCACAAATTGGCATCCCTTTTACTTGTTGAAGATGTCAAGCAGGAACAGTTGCTGATGCTTACTTTTTCCCGGGCAGCGGCAACGGAATTCAAAAAACGGTTGATAAACCTGATCGGAAATGCGGCCCTCTACTTGGACATCAAGACCTTTCATTCTTATTGCTTTGACCTGTTGGGAAAAAAGGGAACACTGGAAAAATCCGGGGAAATCATCACTCAGGCAACAGCCTTTATCCGTGAAAACAGGGCAGAGATAAAGGAAATCACCAAGACCGTATTAGTCATTGATGAGGCCCAGGATATCAGTGCCGAAGAATTTGCCTTGGTGGAGGCACTGATGGCCCAAAATGAGGAAATGCGGGTCATCGCTGTCGGGGATGATGATCAGAACATTTATGAGTTTCGTGGATCAAGTTCCCAATACCTCGAAAGGTTTATTACCGAAAAAAAGGCCATGAAATATGAGTTGGTGGAAAACTACAGAAGCAAAGGCAATCTCGTGGATTTTACCAACCAATGGGCGGAGACCATAGGCCATAGGCTGAAGCATACTCCCATCATGGCAAAGGACCAAAACACCGGTGAACTCAGGCTGACCAGGCATTCAGGAAATTTTATGGTCAAGCCCATGG
The DNA here is from genome assembly GCF_041749095.1 of Aquiflexum sp. GTDB lineage: Bacteria > Bacteroidota > Bacteroidia > Cytophagales > Cyclobacteriaceae > Aquiflexum. The sequence continues at coordinate 5,071 of NZ_JBGTCA010000539.1, forward strand.
TGGAGGAGATTTTATCTACAGATCTGATAGGCACTGTAGGCGTATTGACCAAAACCAATGATGAAGCCCTGAAAGTTGTCAGTTTGCTGCTTCAGCGGGGTCTTCCCGCAAGTTTGGTTCAAAGCAACGATCTATTTAACCTCCTGCAACTCTACGAAGTGCGGACATTTTTCAAGACCCTCAGGTTACAATCCGGAGAATATACCATTTTGGAAGAAAAATGGATTCAGGCCAAACAGGTCTTGAAAAAGGAGTTTGGAGGCAGTACCACTTTCGAATGGATCAGCAACATGTTGGAGGACTTTGAAAAAATCTACCCCAAGGTCAGGTTCAAAAGTGACTTGGAGACCTTTATTTCCGAATCCCGCATTGAGGATTTTTACAGACAGTCTTCCGATAGCGTACTTGTTTCCACGATCCACAAAGCAAAAGGCAGGGAGTTTGATCAGGTTTTTCTTTTAATGCAGCAAAGACAGGTCAGGGAAGATAAGGAAAAACGGCTTTTGTATGTGGGTATGACAAGGGCCAAAAGCCTGCTGTCCATTCATTATCAGGGGCAGTATCTGGACAATCTGAAAGTGCCCCAGATGAAATACAAAGAGGAAACCAACCGATTTGAAGATACCGACACTTTGGTCATGCAGCTTCTGCACAAGGATGTCTTTTTGAGTTTTTCCCATAGCCGGCAGCGGGAGATTTCCCGACTGAGGCCTGACGATAAGCTCAGGTACAACGGTCAGGATTGCCTCGATACCCAAGAACATCCCATCCTTCGCTTCTCCTTTGCTTTCCAAAAAACCATAGAGCGCCTGGCAACGAAAGACTACCTACTGCATAGAGTCAGCGTCAATTGGATGGTCTATTGGACAGATTCCGATACCGGGAAGGAGGCTTTGGTGGTATTGCCCGAGGTGGTTTTTTGGAGGAAGGGGTAAGTACCATGTACCATGTACAATCCGCCACGGCACAAGATGTACCAAGTATGGGGCAGTGGGAGGGAAAGGTTTGCCGCATTCTGGGTGGAGCTTTGAATAGGCCGATAACTTTTAGCCAGTGAAAGCCTGCCCCGTAGCATTTCGAGGAATCTCCGGAGTGTTGTACCAAAAGGATGTGAGTGGAGACACTTACATTGGCGAAGGAATAAGGATTGATTATTTACCACATAGAAACAGAGAACACATAGTTTTTTCCCAATAGATCATTTCTTGAACTTCAATTCTTTTTCCAATTGCGAACGCACTGCGTTCACGATTCGAATTGACCCTAAAGGGAGTGGAGGTACTCATATTGGCGAAGATTATGGTTATAATTTTTTATCTTAGACTTTTAACAACCACTCCAAAAGAAATTATTAAGTAGTGATGGAACTGAAAAAAGAACTGATACTGCAAATCCAGAATATTATTGCCTCGGCAAGAGAAAAGGCTGTTCGCTCAGTGGATACAGAACGTGTAATTATGTACTGGCAAATCGGAAAAGTAATTTTTGAAGAAGAACAAGAAGGAAAAGACCGGGCTGATTATGGTAATTTTCTTATTAGATCATTAGCTGAGACTTTGGAACCTCAGTTTGGATCTGGATTTTCTTACAGACAATTAAATTAGTTTCGTCAGTTTTACCGCGCATTCCCAATTGTGAACGCACTGCGTTCACAATTGAGCTGGACTCATTATCGGACTTTAAGTCGAATTGAAAATCAAGATAAAAAAGAGTTTTACATTGCTGAATCAACAAAAAACAACTGGACTGCAAGACAACTTGAAAGGCAGATAAACAGCCAATTGTTTGAAAGATTGTTGCTAAGCAACGACCTACAATCGGTATTGGCGGTTGCAAGAGAGGAAAAACAACCAAATGACGCCAAGGAGATCATTAAAGACCCGATGGTGCTGGAGTTTTTGGGCTTGAAAAGGGAAGCCGCTTATTATGAAAAAGATTTGGAGGCGGCAATCATTACCCATCTGCAGGATTTTATACTGGAAATTGGCAATGGATTTTCGTTTGTAGCAAGGCAAAAGCGTATTCATATTGAAGGTGATGAGTTTTCTATCGACCTTGTTTTTTACAATAGGCTGTTGCAATGTTTTGTGCTTTTTGAAATAAAAACTGCTAAACTCACCCATCAGGATATCGGTCAATTGCAGATGTATGTCAATTTCTACGACCGTTTCGAAAAGCAAAGTTTTGAAAATCCTACAATAGGCATTTTACTATGTGCCGATAAAAATGATGCGGTAGTCAAAATCATGCTTCCAGAAAACAACAAATCTATCGTAGCCAGCAAATACCAATTGTATCTCCCCACTGAGCAACAGCTAATTGCAGAAGTCCAAAAGGAGATCGATAAAATGGATCAAAAAGGAATGGAATAAACATCAAAGTCAAACCAAACCCTTTATATTAATCACCCCTTGTTCCGAACTGTAACCCCAATGGGAAGTAACTACCCAAAAGGATGTGATTGGAGACACTCACATGGGCGAAGAAATAAACATCAAAATCAAACCAAACCCCTTCCACCTCTCACCTTCATCCTTCCCCTCCCACGATTTCCATCTTGGCTTCCCGATACTCGGGACAGGACTTAGGTTCTTGTCTCTTTTTTCTAAACTCTCGCTTCTCGCATCTCAAGTCTCACGTCTCAAATCACCCCCACCCCCTCTAGCATCCTAAAAATATTTCCCCTACTTTTAACCTGATTTTGCATGGTACTTTACCATCCTGTTTTTCCAAAAACTCCTGCCAATGGATGACCTTTTAGCTGCCCGGTTACAGATGGCCCTATCATTGGGATTTCATATTATTTTTGCCTGCATAGGCATGATCATGCCATTTTTTATGGCGATTTCCCATTACATTTATTTGAAAACAGGGAAGCAAGTCTATAAGAAACTGACCATTGCCTGGAGTAAAGGAGTGGCCATATTCTTTGTCACCGGGGCAGTATCGGGGACGATGCTGTCTTTTGAACTGGGTCTGTTATGGCCCAAATTTATGGAGGAAGCAGGGCCTATTTTTGGGATGCCGTTCTCGCTGGAAGGTACAGCGTTTTTTATCGAGGCGATAGCTTTGGGTTTCTTCTTGTACGGTTGGGACAAATTCAAACCTTGGTTCCATTGGTTTACCGGGGTGGTGGTAGGTGTCAGTGGATTGTCTTCGGGGATATTGGTCGTAGCAGCCAATGCCTGGATGAATTCACCGACAGGATTTGACATCATAGATGGGGTTTATACTAATATCGATCCGATAGCGGCCATGTTCAATGATGCTTGGTTCAGTCAGGCTTTGCATATGGTGTTGGCGGCATTTGTTGCCACAGGCTTTGCAGTGGGGGGAATCCATGCCTGGCTGTTAAGACAGGGCAAATCCAAGGAAATTCATCTTCCTGCCATGAGGATTTCACTGACCATTGGTGCGGTTGCTGCCCTGTTGATTCCATTCAGTGGGCATTATTCCGCACAGGATGTTGCTCACCGGCAACCTGCCAAGCTTGCCGCAATGGAAGCGCATTTTCATACCGAGGAACGGGCAGCTTTGATCATCGGGGGGATTCCGGATGAGGAATCAGAAACCGTAAATTTTGCCATTAAGATCCCCGGGGGGCTGAGTTACCTGATCTATGGTGACTTTGTCACGGAGGTAACCGGGCTGGAAGATATCCCAAAAGATGAAAGGCCTCCGGTGGCCATCGTCCACTATTCTTTCCAAATCATGGTGGCAACAGCCATGCTGTTGTTGTCTGTGGGATTGCTGTGGTTGGTAGGTCAATGGAGATCGGCAGCTTATATCCATTCCCGTTGGTTTCTGACCTTGTTGGCCATGGTCTGCCCATTTGGTTTTATTGCAGTGGAGGCAGGATGGGTAGTAACCGAGGTGGGAAGACAGCCATGGATCCTGTATGGCATCATGAAAACAGCGGATGCGGTGACACCTATGCCGGGAATAGTTTACTCATTTTGGTTGTATTTAGGGATTTACCTTTCCCTGGCGATGATTGTGGGAGTATTGTTGGTGCGGCAGGTCAGGGCTTTGGAAAAGGATACTGACGAAAAACAACCCCAAATGTCCTAAGCCATGGTTGAAATTGTAGTCGCTTTTCTCTACCTGTCCATATTGATGTACCTGCTTTTTGGAGGAGCGGATTTCGGTGCGGGCATCATCGAACTCTTTACCTCGAATGACAAAAAAGACCGGACAAGACAGCTGACCTATCAGGCTATTGGTCCCATCTGGGAAGCCAACCACATGTGGCTGATTATCGCCATAGTGATTCTCTTTGTAGGCTTTCCCACCATTTACACCACGGTTTCTATTTTCCTCCATATACCTGTTTCATTGTTGCTATTGGGCATTATTGCTAGGGGAACGGCTTTTATTTTCCGACACTATGATCCCGAAAAGGGAAAGATTCAGGAGTTGTACAATTCCATCTTTGTCTATTCCTCTTTCCTTAGCCCCCTGTTTCTTGGGATTCTGGCCGGGACGGTTATTTCAGGAAGGATTGACCGTGAGGCAAGCAGTTTTGTAGATGCCTACCTGTATCCCTGGCTGGGTTTGTTTCCCCTTAGTGTTGGTTTGTTTACTGTGGCGATATGTGGCTACTTGGCGGCGGTATTTTTGATTGGTGAAGCGGATAGCGAGGAAGACCAAAAGACATTCAGAAAAAAAGCCATCCGAATGAACATCCTGACGGTTGTGGCAGGAGGAGTAGTCTTTGTGGCGGCCTATATGGAGGGGATTCCTTTGTTGGAAGGATTGTTAGAAAATACCTTAAGTATTCTGGCCCTTATATTGGCAAGCATTTCCCTGCCCTTGACCTGGAAATTTTTATTGAAAAACCTCCATATCCTTGCCCGAATTATGGCAGGGTTTCAGGTCAGTATGATCCTGTTTGCACTGTTTTACAGCATCCATCCATCTATTATGATCTTTAAAGATGGTACGATGAGCCTTAATGAAGCAGCTGCCGGATTGGCCACCATGAATGCGTTGGGCATTGCCCTACTTATAGGAAGTGTCTTTATCATTCCTTCCCTGATTTATTTGATCTATAGTTTTCAGAAGAGG
>NZ_JBGTCA010000540.1:0-2056 GCF_041749095.1 Aquiflexum sp.
TCCAAATTTTCTTTAGGGTCAAATAGGGTATTGGCATAGGCAAGTTGAATTATATGAGGCTGAAATGTAGTAACTATCCCAGTTCTCCCAAACTCTACCCTTGCAGAGTCCAACAACCTCATCGCCACTTCCCGATTTGATTCTTTATTAAGGAATTCTTTTGCAGCATAGGCATACAGGGAGGACCTGTTGATGGCTTTATTGAATGGCCTCAACAAACTGTTGATTTCTTCAAAATTCCCGGAATTTGCCAAACCCTCTATAGCCGTTGCTATCAATCTTAGTGAATGATTGTTGATCTGATTTCCAAACTCCTTGGATCCGAGAATATTTAAAAGATTCTCCGGATTGATTTTTTGATAATAGGAAATCATGGCTTCCATTTCATTTTTTTGAAAAGCCATCTCCCCCAAATACAAATACAACCAATTCAGGTCGACCTGATCTATATTTTCTTTTTCTGAAAGTTCAGCTTCCAGCCTTTTAAAAATCTCAAATCGGGCCAGTTTGATCATGAAACCGTTTGTCCATATTTTGGAATTATATCCTAACAGCCATGTTGTAAAAAAATCTAGCTCAGTCTTATTAGGATACAAGGAATCTATTAACTGATTATCCAGTATATATTCCAAAAAGATATCTGAAAAGTAGAAGAAAAAGAAAGACCTTGGTTCCAATGGATGAAAACCAATTCTTAGATCAGGATAAATAAATAAAAATTTTTGAGGAACGATCATAATATCTGCACCCGAAACGCCAATTACAGAAGTGGTTTGCTCCAAATAGGATGGGGAAACTGACTTATAGTATTCAAAAGCTTTGTCAAAAAATTGGACAACTGACAGTTCATCTTTTTTCGGATCCTCATAGTTGATTCCCTTTAAAATACCTTCGTTTTTAAAGGAAAGGGCCATCAAAAAATTCCTCTCATTGGGATTTTTGATATCGGTAAGAACCGATTCTCTTTATTTTGAATAGAAATATCCAATCTGTGCCCGATCACTGAATTGAAGGTTTAGGTTTTGTCTATCATCCATAAACCCATACAAATGCAAATTAAATGATGTGTTTGAGGATTTTAGCATTCTTCCCAAAAGCCGTGCATAAAATTCCTCCGACGAAATGTTTTTTCTCAGAATATATCCTTTCACAAAATCGTCCAAAGCTTTAAATTGTCCAAATCTGTAAAATACTGTTGCAATATTGGCTGCATTATCCGCCCCTGCCGCATAATCCCCTTGGTAATAGTTTTGGGAATTTGCCAATAATACATCAATACAATCCAATACCTTTTCACTGTTTCCTTGCGATGCAAATAAATATGCCAATTGCTGATAAAGTCCATTGGATCTAAAGCCATAATTGGTAGCACCTCTCAGAAGCAGATTATCCGAATTAAAATTTACACTTACCCAATCCGATTGAATTTCCTTTTCAAAGGGCGAAAGGATTTGGATGAGTCTTTGGGTTTCATCAGGGGAAAATACCCTATAATTGACGGCATGTTCAAGTGCCAGGGTCAGATTAATGATGTCGGAGAAATCAGCCGGTTGGGTTTCAAGGACATGTAATACCATATTACCTGACCTTTTGGCATTCGATTCTCTCCAAGAATTTATTTGAGTATCGGGATTATAATAATATGCCAATTCCAAGGTAACCCGTAAATCATTCAATTCTTTTAAAATCGCTGAATATGAGGAGTTGACATTGCTTGGTACTGCATACTCCTCTGAGAGACTATCTGCAATGGCCAAACTTCTGAAAATTTCTTCTTTGGGTTCTACCCATCCTTGAAAAACCAGCATTGTGGCAATTCCATTGGCAATGTTGATTTTTTCAATCGGATCAGCAATGGCATTAATCACCTCATCAATACTTGTATGCTCAAGTTTCAACTGTTCAACAATGAGGGAAATTTTATTCTCAAATGCCACTTTTGGACTGTTTACCAACTTTATGGACTCCTCTTGAATGGAGTTTAGAATATATGAATTCTGTTGTCTCAGGTATTGCCTGATAGCAAAAGAACTGAAGACCAAAAAGGCAATCAAGG